>JAILIG010000028.1 GCA_024695445.1 Oscillospiraceae bacterium | reverse complement strand
TGACACATCTCAAGCCAGGTGCTGTCAGGCTGGACGACTTGCAGCAGGATGCAAAACGGCTCGGCGATTCGGTGGTCACATCGGAAAACGGCGTATCCCGCGAGGATATGAAGGCAATCGCACGGAAGGCGAAACAATACGGTGTTCCGATTGCGTTCAAGAATCCGAAAAGCAAAGGCAGCCTGTATGCCTGTGTGCGCAGCAGCGATCTGCCGATCTTCAAACAGGTCAGCACAGAATGTATCAGGGACAAGATCGCGGAGCAGTCAGATACGCTCGGCAATTTCAGGTGCGAGAAATGGCAAATCCCGTTTCTCACTGCTGAAATGAAGAATTTTGACGCACCTGCGATGTTCCCGCATTCAGCACAGGGATCCTTCTGCTTATACGAAAAGCAGCATGAACCGTTGGTGAATCTTGCCCGCGCGGAATTTGTTAGGAAATGCAAGCAGCTGGAAACCGAGATCCGGTTTGAGCATGACGATGAAGGCTTCTTTGCAGTCAAGGATCTGCGCACAGGCAAGCAGATCACCTTCAATGAGATTCCCGATCAGAAAACGCTCTCTGCTCAGATTCAGCAGCGATTCGGATTTGACGAAAACAAAGCGAATATGTGTGCCGCAAAATTCGGACAGGAAATGCTGCAGCCAGAACAGCGAAAATCCTTCTTCCAAACAGATGCGCAAAAGGAATTTCAAAGCGCTGGTATGGTTGCGCTGAAGGAGGGCGATCATCCGCTGACAAAGCCCTATCAATGCTGGTATCTCATACCGAAGAAGGATGAAAAGCCGCGTCTGGTGTACCGCAATCCCGAATCCGGCAAGTTTGCGGTGCTGGAGCCGCAGCGCATGAGCAGAAAGCAAATGCGTGCCGTGCTGACAGAGCAGCTCGGCATTACAGATCAGGACACGCTGAATGCGCTGGCTGAAAAAGCGGACCGTGTTTCATTCAGTAAAGCGCATGATGCAGCGAAAAACTATCGTGCAGACCACAGCTTTCGGATGGAACATTTCAAGCAAAGTGAGCTGGTTGAGTACACGAACATCGGCGCGAGCGGTTCAGAATACAGCACAAAGCTGAAACCGATTGATTCGGTCGAGCAGCGGATTGACCGCACCGGCAAGAATGTCCTGGGCGCACCGGATGTGAGCTGTTTTGAGGTCGCCGTCACATTCCGGTCAACAGAAATGAACGCAAAGGGCGAGCCGGTCAGCAAAGAGAAATCAAGCAAGCTGTCTCTTTCTCTTTCAGACAAGAAAACCGGCATGCGGATATTGACGGAGATGTACCGCGAACAGGGGATTCCCGAACAGACCGCAAAGGCGATGGCGAGGGAGGTCTTTGACAAAGCCGCAACGCAGAGCGTGGACAAGGTGATCGAGATCGAGGAAGTGCGCAGCGATGCGATGGCTGTTGCATTCGGAACGGTGTCCGCTGAGGTCTCCACAGCAGATAAGCAGGCTGCTGCAAGCAGGATTGCAGAAGATCTCGGCGTTCCGGCAGAAGCAGCCGAGGCTGTTGTCGCAAAGGGCGATGAAATCAAGCGGGAAACGATCACGCAGCGTGTTGCCGCCGTACAGGAATCGCGGACAGATTTCGATACGGCAATGAACCGCATGACAGAGCGCGGACAGAACAAAACAGACAGCATGGTGGTCTGCGCAGCAGATGATCCGTCCAAGCATATTGTGGTCAGCGGCAGTCATAACGGAGACCGCGTTGTGCATGATTATGCAGTATTCCACGGACAGGAGCGGACCGGAACATTCACCGATGCGCATACCAAAGATCAAAACGGCGAACCGCTTGTCGGGCAGAACGGGCGTCACGCCTGGACAAATCTCAAACAGCAGATGCAGGAGAATGCCGGTATCAGCGGCAGGGATGTCCTGACCTTTGAATCCATGCAGGAATATGAGCAGTATCTCTCTGACCGTACATTCCTTTCTGAGACCGAGGAAAGCGGTGCGGGTGCAGCGGCGAAGTCCGATCTGCCGGAATCAAAGTCCGCGCACAGCAACGGGCATGAGCAGCACATCGCTCCGGCACAGCAGGAGCTGAACAATGCTGCTGCAAAGGCAGCGCCGAAACCGCCGGGCGGCGATCTGCCGCAGATGCCAACAACGACCGAGCAGCCGGTGCCGCGTCCGAGAAGGAGACACTGAATGTCTGCTGCGAACAACGCACCGCATCCGCGGCCGAAAATAGACCGTCTGACTCTGATTGTGTACTGCGCAGTCGGAGTTTTCTTGTTGCTGCTGTGTCTGCTGCTGGGTGCAGCGATGGACTATTCGCTCACGAACGGAAAGATAGATACCGGCAAAATCGGGAAGGCGATCTCATATCTGTTGGCAAATCCGGGCAAGATCTTCTCCGCACTGACCGTAAAGGGCGGCTATGCGCCGAAGATGCTGTTTTTCGGAGTCATCGTGATCGGCATTTTCGCGCTTTATAAGTACAGTCAGGATGCGAAGCGTCTGCACCGCCGCGGCATAGAACACGGCTCAGCGAAATGGGGCGACGAACGGGAAAAGAAGGCACTGCGCGACAATCATGCACCGCAGAAGCTCCCGATCAAAAAATATGACGCAGAGCATCCGGAGGGATACCGTGTGTTCGATGATAACGGCGAATTTCAGTGTGTGACGGTTGACAACAACATTCTCCTGACCAAGAATGTGTATCTGTCGCTGGACACATGGAGTCATAAGCTGAACCTCAATGTGCTGGTGATCGGCGGCTCAGGTGCGCAGAAAACGCGCGGATTTGCTAAGCCGAATATCATGCAGCTGAACACATCGTATGTCATTACCGACCCGAAGGGCGAGATTCTCGCCGCAGAGGGCAAACTGCTGGAAGCTGCCGGGTATGATGTGCGCGTGTTCAATACCATTGATATGGCACACTCGTCAAATTACAATCCGTTCCATTATGTTTTCGATCAGGACGGACAGGTCAGCGAGGTCAAGGTCAAGAGCATGGTCGAAACACTGTTTTCGGCGACAAAGGGCGAAGGCGAAAAGGATGATTTCTGGTCTGAGAAGGGCAAAACGCTGCTGATCGCAATCGTGTTTCTGCTGCTGGCACAGTCGGAATACAGCGCAAAGGTTTACATGAACGGTAAGAAAAAAGGCCTGGTGATCCCGGAAACACGCGATGAATCACATCTCAATTTCTCGTCTGCCGCCGCAAAGCTGCGCATGATGCAGTATCCGCCGCAGGGCGGTCAGAAGCCGGACGGCTTCTTTCTCACGCAGAATGAGGGCGAAACAGATGAAGATTTTGAAGCACGGCGCGAGAAAGCGTTTCTCTGTCCGCTCGACAAAGAATTTCTGGAGCTGCACCGCCGGAATACGCCGCTTGGCGAGCTGGCATTTGATCTATATGCAGAGGTGCGCAATGCGCCGGAGGAAACAGGTCAGTCCTTTGTCTCCAGCGCGAATGTCAAGCTGGCGAATTTCAATCTGCGCGGGCTGAAAAATCTCACCTGCTGCGACAATATCCACTTAGAGACAATCGGCGACAGGAAAACGGCGCTGTTCGTGATTATCTCCGCGACGGATCCGACTTTCCGCTTTCTGGCGGCATTGCTGTATTCGCAGCTTTTTGATGTTCTTTCAAACCGTGCAAACTTCGTTTATGACGGGCGCCTGCCGATACATGTCAGATGTATCATGGATGAATTTGCAAACTGCGGCGAGATTCCGAATTTCAACGGCATCATTTCATTCGTCCGCGGCATGAATATGTCGCTCAGTGTGATCATTCAGAATATGTCGCAGCTGAAATCCCGCTATGAAAAGACCTGGGAGGAAATCCCCGGCAACTGCGATTCCATCCTGTTTTTGGGCGGCAAGGAGGAATCCACGCTCAAATCCATCAGCGAACAACTTGGCAAGGAAACGATTGATGTCAAGGGGCAGAACCGCACACGCGGCAAATCGCCGTCCACCTCGGAAAACAACAGCATCCTCGGCAGAGAGCTGCTGCAAGTAAACGAGGTCGGCATTATTCCGACAACGGACTGCATCCTGATGATGCACGGTCACAATCCGTTTTATGAGGTCAAGTATGTGCTGGAGGAGCATCCGAATTACCGCTTTTCCGGCGACGCAGACAAGGCGAATGTGTACCGGCTGGACGATCTGCATACAGTGACCTATGAAGAATTCGTGCAGCAGCAGGTTGAAAAGCAGAAACGCATTGCGGAGCAGGCTGCTGCACCGCCAAAAGTTGACACACCTGTCAACTATGCAGACAGTGACACGGAGCGCAGGGAGATCAATGAGGTATTCTTCTCCGGCGGCGATCAGGTCACTGTTATTTTTACGCCCTCAACCTTCGAGGATATCCTGGAATTCGGAGATGCCGATTTTTCCCCGGAGATTGAAGATGAAATCTATGCCGACGAGGAACCGCGGTTCGGAACAGTGCAGGCGGAAATGCAGCACTTCGACCTCGGTGAACCGTCCCGCCCGCGAAAGGAGATGCAGAAGGATGAAGCAATCCCGCCCCCCGCCGTTGTGAATGCGGACGGCAGCATCGAGGAGCCGCCGACCGGTTCCGCAGACTCTGATCAGGTCTATTACGGTGCTGTGCCGTCCGAGATCCCGGAATTCTTCGATGACCTGTCTGAACTGGAAGAAATCGAAATGGAAGGTGCATTCACAGAGAGCTTTGCCGATGTTGATATTCCGCCGCCGGAACCTGATTTCGGACAGCCCGGCTTTGACAGCTTTCCGAACTAAGAAGATGATTTGAGAGGTATTCATAATGAAAAAACGTGTCCGCAACAGTCTTTTCGCCGCATTTGTGACGGCGATTCTCTTTTCTTTCTGCGCGATTCCCGCATCTGCGGCTGAAATCGAAACCACGTCCGCTCCCGCTGCTGTCTCCATGATTTCGGATGATTCCGCAATGATTGCAGCAACTCCGCTTCTGCTATCGGCGCCCGCACCGGCAACAATCACACCGCATATTTATCTTGCTGCCGCCGGCGGCGGTGCAGCACCGTCCGGTTCCGGTTCCGCAACGGCAGATTCCGCGTATCAGAGTGTGATCAACTTCTTCCTTGTCTGGATTCGCCGCGTCGGTGCGCTGGTCGCGCTGATCGGCGGTATTATGTTCGGCCTTGCAGTCAAGGCGAACGACCCGGACCAGAAGGAACGCGGCATTCTGACGATGGTAGCAGGCTTTATCGTGTTTGCAATCGCGCTTGGCGCAAATATGTTTGACCTGTTCTCCTGATAATATAGCAGCCTGCCCGGTCTGAAATATGGCCGGGTATGGGCTTGCTGATTTCGCAGGCATATTGACTTTTCGTTTTCCTCATGCTATAATGCAGATAAAGCAATCATCATCCTTATCTGGAATAAAACGGAGGAAGCCGGATGCTCTTTCTGTTGTCTCATATATGGCTGCCGTATGTGCTTGCGCTGGCGCTGATATTCATTGCGTTCTTCTTCAGGCTGGGCAGTCTTGAAGTGCTGCTGTACGCAGCTGCCTTTGAACTGGTTCCTGTATTGGGGCTTTGGTGCATCCGCCGCGGGTATATGATACCGGCGGTCATCATTGCAGTTCTGTGCCTTGCCGCACTTCTGCTTGCTGCATGGGGCGTCAGAGAAGCAATCCGGGCATACGATAAAAAGCTGAAAGCAGGCGCAGCAGTTCTCGGCGCGATTGCTTTCACCGGTACTCTGCTCTGCGGCGTGTCATCCGGCGGTCAGGTTTTGCGGACTGTTCTTGCAGTTTGCTGCCTTTACGGGATGCTGAGTGTGGTTTACATCTTCTGGTGGTTCAGTGAACTTGGAAAAGGAATGGGCAGTCCGTGATAACAG
>JAILIG010000026.1 GCA_024695445.1 Oscillospiraceae bacterium | reverse complement strand
CACGCAGGCTGGCTCCCGACGATCGGCCGCTATGACTATCTGCTCAACATCCTCATCGTGCTCGCCCTCACCGCCGTCATGTATATCTACCTGAAATACAGCAAGCACGGCTACGAAATCGCCGTCGTCGGCGAGAGCGAGAACACGGCACGGTACATCGGCATTCAGGTCAAAAAGGTCGTCCAGCGCACGATGCTGATTTCCGGCGCGATCTGCGGCATCGCAGGTCTGCTGCTGGTTTCCGGCACCGACCACACGATCTCCCGCGACACTGCCGCCGGCAGAGGCTTCACGGCGATCATGGTCTCGTGGCTGGCAAAATTCAACCCGTTCTACATGATCCTGACCTCGTTCCTCATCGTCTTCCTCGAAAAGGGCGCGACGGAAATCTCGACCGCCTTCGGGCTGAACGACTCGTTCTCGGAAATCATCACGGGCATCATCATTTTCTTCATCATCGGCTGTGAATTCTTCATTCAGTACACAGTCAAATTCCGTGAAAAGGAGGCGAAAGCGTCATGATGCTGGCAGATTTTTTACAGCGTGCGATCATGCAGGGCATCCCGCTGCTGTACGGCTCGACCGGTGAGATCATCACCGAAAAATCGGGCAATTTGAATCTCGGCATTCCGGGCATCATGTATGTCGGCGGCATCGGCGGCGTCATCGGCGCATTTCTCTACGAGAAAAGCGTGAACGGCAATGTGCATCCGGTTCCGGCGGTGCTGATTCCGCTCTCCTGCGCGCTGGTGTTCTCACTCATCATGGGGCTGATTTACAGCTTCCTGACCGTCACGCTCCGCGCCAATCAGAATGTCACAGGTCTGGCACTGACGACCTTCGGCGTCGGCTTCGGCAACTTCTTCGGCGGCTCGCTCGTCAAGCTGACGGGCAGCGATGTGCCGTCAATCAGCCTGACAGCGACCAGCAACTGCTTCCGCACCTCCCTGCCCGGCGCAGAAAAGCTCGGCTGGTTCGGTCAGATTTTTCTCTCGCACAGCTTTCTCGCCTACGCCGCGATTGTCATTGCGCTGCTGACCTCTCTTGTGCTGAACCGCACGCGGACCGGTCTGCATCTGCGCGCCGTCGGCGAAAACCCCGCTACGGCCGATGCCGCCGGCATCAATGTCGGGAAATACAAGTATTTCGCAACCTGTATCGGCAGCATGATCGCCGGTCTGGGCGGCCTGTACTATGTCATGGACTACGCAAACGGCGTCTGGTCAAACGACGGCTTCGGCGACCGCGGCTGGCTGGCAATCGCGCTGGTCATCTTTGCCGTGTGGAGACCGAATCTCAGCATCCTCGGCTCAATTCTGTTCGGCGGACTCTACATCGTCCACAACTACATCCGCGGTCTGGATGTCAGCGGACAGGAGCTGTTCAAGATGCTGCCGTATGTGGTCACAATTCTGTTTCTGGTTGCAATCAGTATGCGCCGCAAGCGCGAGGCACAGCCGCCCGCGCATCTGGGCCTGCCGTACTTCCGTGAGGAGCGGTGAAGCAAAGCTCGAAACGCTCAGGACTGAAAAAGAGGGACGCCCTGCGACAGAGGGCGTCCCTTCAGTTTATTCCGGCGGATTTTAATGGCTCTGCCCCGGCGTGCAGCGATCCCCCCTCTTTCATTTATCGGAAAAAGCTTGACACGGCCCCGCATTTCAGATATAATAGATAGGACAGACAATCTCACAGACAGAGCATTCAAAAGGAGGGGTATTTATGAAACAATTCCGGAAGCGTATCCTGTGCATTCTGGCGGCAGCCGCACTGTCAATGGGCGGTGTCCTGCCGCAGAGCACACCGTTTTCCGTGCTGCGGCCCGCGCTGACTGCCGGCGCAGAGAGTACGGAGGATTTCAGCTACACAGTCAATGCGGACGGGACCGGTGTGACCGTTGTCAAGTGGATCGGAACCGGTGACACGGCCGAGATCCCCGGCACGGTGGACGGCATTCCCGTGACCGAAATCGGCAGCTGGGCCTTTTTTAAGTGCACCGGTCTGACATCCGTCAGTCTGCCGGACAGCGTGACAAGCATCGGAAGCAACGCCTTCAACAGCTGCGAGGGCCTCACGGAAATGATTCTTCCGGCCGCCTTGAAAAGTATTGATTCCGGCGCGTTCATCTCCTGCACCGGCCTGACCGGACTTGTCATTCCGGACGGCGTGACAAGCATCGGAGTGAGCGCCTTCGGAAGCTGCGCCGCGCTGAAAAGCATTGTGATTCCGGAGAGCGTTTCCTTCATCGGCGGCAGCGCATTCAGCGGAACGGCGTGGCTGTCTGCAATGCAGGCGCAAAACCCGCTTGTCACGGTCAATGACATTCTGATTGACGGCACGGCCGCCTCCGGCAGCGTGAATGTTTCCTCCGGCGTGACCTGCATCGCCGATCTGGCGTTTTCCGGCTGCCGCGCCATGACGGATATCCTGCTTCCCGACACGGTGAAAAGCATCGGAGAGAGCGCATTTGTCAACTGCTCCGGGCTGAAAAGCGTCCCGATTCCGGAGCGTGTGACCGTGATCGGCAGTGATGCATTCAACGGCTGCACCTCCCTGACGGAAATCGAAATTCCGGACAGCGTGGAGGACATCGGCGGAAAAGCGTTCTTCGGCTGCGAAAAGCTGGCTTCCGTGAAGCTTCCGGCCGGTCTGACCGCCGTCAGGAACGGACTGTTCCAGAGCTGCTCCGCACTGGCTGCGATTCAGATTCCGGCCGGCGTGAAGGCCATAGAAAACATGGCGTTTTTAGGATGTGTCTCCCTGACGGAGGTCGTGCTTCCGGACGGCGTGCAGAGCATCGGAATGTATACCTTTGCAAGGTGCTCCGGCCTGAAGAAGCTGACCGTTCCGGACAGCGTGACCAGCATTGATTTGCAGGCGTTTATTGCCACTCCGGATGTGGTCATCTCCGGAAATGCCGGCTCGTATGCAGAGAGCTATGCGATGCAGACAGGCAAGCCCTTTGATGTGTTCTCCGGCGTTTCGCTCACGCTGAGCGACGACCTCGGACTGAACTTCTGCGTGCGCGGCATGGACGCAGAAGAAGCCGCGGATTACAAGATGATATTCAGCGGCGCCTGCGAGGAGGACGGCGCGGATACCGCGCTCTGCGAAAAGCAGGGCAGATACTGCGCGACAGCAAATGTCTCCGCGAACAACATGGGCAAGGACATCATCGCGCAGCTTTACAAGATGAAGGACGAGAAATGGGAGCCGGTCAGCGAGCTGACCTATTCCGTCAGCCGGTATCTGGGCGAGGTTGAGCCGGAAGCGGACTGGAGTGCCGGCAAGGCAGAGGCCTTTGAAAGCCTGAGAAAGACCGTGGTGCGCTACGGCGCGGTGTCCCATGCGTATTTCAGCAGCCCGGACGATATCCCGGCTGTCACGAACCACACGGGCGAAATCAATGCGGTGAACGCGGAGGGCGGATTGGTCTTTGAACCGTCGTTTGCGTCCGGTCAGGCGACGCTCGCACTGGTGCTGAATGCAAAGCTGGCGGTCCGGCTGTATGTCAAAAATCTGACCGAAGGCGAAGAGGCTGTGCTCGGCAAGAAAACACTGACCGCGAAGAAGGCGGAAAACGGCAAATGGTACTTTGAAGTCACCGGCATCAAGCCGACGCAGCTTGCGGACAAGGTGACCGTGACCTTCAGCGGGACGGATTATTCCTTTGCACCGCTGTCCTGGTGCTATCGAGTTGTGAATCAGGACGGTGCGCCGGATATGGATACGGCAATGGCCAATATTCTGTATGAGTATTATGCGAACGCAGCAGCATTTGTCAATGCGTAACGAAACAGGAAGGAGCTTCTGACGATGAAGGAAATCTATACAGCGCCCGAACTGGAAATCGTTGTATTCGAGGCTGAAGATGTCATCACGACCAGCCTGAAGCCGCCGGTCACAAACGAGTACTGAGAGAAAAGAACAGAACAGGCAGCCCCTGAGACTGCCTGTTCTTTTTGTTTTGCCGCATCAGCCGGGACGGCCGGCGCGCTGAATGAAATTCAGGTTTTCCGGGGGCTTCACATCCGTCATTGCTGTGTATTCGTGCGGTGCGATTTGTAAAAATATTGTTTTTCTCTAATGCGAAGAATAAAGCCTGCGCAGGCAGATAATGTTCTAAATTTAATGGATTTTTAAGGACTAAACGCAAAAACCGACTTGTGCTGACTGTGAAAAATATGCTATAATTGCTGCGGTGCGAGCAAGCACTGATTCTTTCATACACAGGAGGTATTATTCATGTCACTGAAACTGAAAGCAATTCTGACCACAACCATGCTGCTCACTTCACTTGCGGCCGTTCATTATCCCGCATCACCGGTCAGCGCGTTCTCGGAGGAGGCGATCGGCGCAGGAAAAGCGCTTGCCGAAGCCAAGGGAATCGTACTGGACTCGGATGCAGACGCCGCAGAGCTCGCCGTGCTGAACCGTGTCAACGGCGGTGTGCTGCCGCAGATCCGGTTCGGCGAAAGCGGTTCGGCTGTCTGCATCGACGGCCTGATTTCCGGAATGACCGTCCGTTCCCGGCAGGACGCAAAGGCCGCAATCCGGTCGGTTGCGCATCTGCTCGGCATTGAGGATGCAGACGCGGAGCTGACTTTTTATCAGACGAATGAGACGGAGCACAACACATCCTATATCTTCCGCCAGGTATATCGCGGCATCGGGCTGGAAAACGCCTATGTCACGGTTTATGTGAACAACGAAACCGGCAAGGCGGATTATCTGAACAGCGGATTTGTTTCCGGCCTGACACTGGATACCGTCCCCGCGGTGACACCCGGAAAGGTGCGCAGCATCATCCGGGAGGCCTATGACACCGGCCTCAGAGAGGACGCCGCACTCACGATCTTTGAGCAGGACGACCGTACACTGAAGCTGGCCTACGCTGCAAAGACCAATTCGGAAGCCTATCCGGTTGTCTATGTGGACGCGCAGGACGGCAGCATCCTGTTTGCAGCGGGCGGAAAGACCGCGGCGGTCAAGCCGTATACTTTCCAGAGCAGTACACCCAATCCGATCAACGGTCTGACGAACTACACCGTGAAAACGGAATCTTACAATGTCTATAACGGCAATCATTGGGCGGAAAATTACCGGCTGGTGGATCCGGACCGGAACATCTGGATGATCGGCGATCCGAACGGGTTCATAAATTTCGCGGGGAACTATTGCGAGACACACGGCATTCCGGATCCGATGAGTCAGAACATCAATTCGCACTGGGGACAGCAGATTCTGAACAACCCCGCTGCCAGTCAGTTCCATCTGTATGTGCCGGCTCAGAGCTCTGCTAACTGGGACAGCCTTTACGGTTTTACGGCTGTATTATATCAGGTCGAACGCGCATACGATTTTTACGACAATGTATTTAGCTGGAAGGGAACAGACAATGTCGGTTCGACCGGCGGCAGACTGTTTATCTATCCGTGTCTGAACGAGGACAATGCCTATGCGTTCAATGCCTTTAACTATATCCAGTTCGGATTGGAAACCCCGACGAAGTATCATTATGCCAGAGATCTCGGCGTTGTGGCTCATGAATACACCCACAGAGTCATGAACAACATCACGCTCTGGGCGGAAAGCGGCAAAACCTATCTTAACGGCCAATGGGGTTACTGCGGCGAGGCTGCTGCCATGAGCGAGGGCTACGCCGATATCATGGGAGAATATGCGAAGATGTACTATAATCTCGGCGCGACATGGAAGGCCGGCTTCCATCTCTCAAGGAGCGGTCAGGCCACAAGAGATATCACAAAGGGCGATATTGCGCCGAGTGCGCAGGGCCCCGGCGGCAGCTGGTATTACTTCCAGGCGGATCTTGGCAACACCCTGTGGCTGGAAGCCCACGCAGGCTCGACGATCATTTCCCATGCTGCATACATGATGGATAAGCTCGGCATTCCGAGAGATGTCGCAAGACAGATCTGGTTCAATTCCATGGATTATCTGGTGAAGGGCAGAAACATGACGAACTTCGCAAACTGCCGCGACGCGGTGTGCAGAGCGGCACAGGAGGAAATCAACAGACGGTATTCCAGTGCATCGACCAGAAGAACGATGATGAAAAAGGTCTATACCGCGTTCAACAAGGTGCATATCTTCTCCTCCTACAGCCTCGGCGACATCAATCTAGACGGAGCAGTGGACACAAATGATGTCACGCTGGTGACGATTCTGGCGCGCAATGCAAACTATCTGACCGATGCGTTCCAGCTTTCTCAGGCCGATCTCGACTATGACGGCCGTGTGACAATGGCAGATGCCGATAAGCTTCAGCGTGTGATCTCGCTCCACGAAGCATATAACTGAACCGAACCGGTTACTGCTGATACCAAATGAAAAACCGCGCTGACAGTTTTCGCTGTCGGCGCGGTTTGTTTGTCCGGAATCTTCAGCTTTCCGTCTGATTCGCCGGGATGTCCTTGAAAATGAGCTGTGTGAACTCCTTTTCATACGGATACTGTGCCTTCCACATCTGTGCAGCGCCCTCCCGTTCGGGATCTCCCGGCTGCCATGTGGCCTGCAGTTCTTTCAGCCTCTTGTCCAGCTTCACGGCCGCCTGTTCCATGGTTGTCGGTTCATGCAGATAATCATTGTAATAGAGATATTCACTGATGACAGCGCCGTCGCCGGAATTCACCGGCTGGAAATCGGCGTAGTTCTCATCGCTCCGGTCCTTGTTCACATCGCCCAGCGCGATCTGGTCATCCGTCAGGTAGCATTCCCTGCAGTCCGGGTGCAGCTTCTGAAACGCCTCTGTCCGCGCAATGATGATCCAGCTCTGCACGGCCGAGCAAACAGAGACATCGCGCGGATCAACCTTGCCGTTCATGTCAATGTCGCCCTGCTGATAAGCCGACACATCGGTCCCCAGTGCGTAAACCGGCGCAAAATAGCTGCTGATTTCCGCAAGGTCTATCTTGTCAAACGAAGGGGGATAGGTCACGATTGTTCCTGCGGCGGCCTCTGTTTCAGTCTGTGCAGCCGTCTGCGTCTCAGAGGAAGCTTCCGTCTGCTCCGCCGTGGTTTCCGGCTCTGCTGCGGCCGTGCTTTCCTGCTGCACCGCAGCGGTTGTTCCGGCGGAAGGGTATGTGTAGCGGTCCGCCTGCTTCGGCATCATGCGAAACAGCAGAAAGGCGCCGGCGATTGCGGCCGCAGAGCAGGCCGCTGCCGCTGCATAACGCCCGGTGTTCCTTTTCATGAAGCGTTCCTCCTTTTTCATTTCTGCGGCTTTTGCGCGTGCATCGGCCTTTTCCTGATAGCGGGGCGCAATTTCGCGCATCATGTCCGTGATCTGCCGATTGGTCATAAAAAGCCCTCCTCTTTCAGATACTGTTTCAGTTTTCTTCTGGTCTGCATCAGGGATTTCCGGACATATGCGCCGGAGATGCCGAATTTCCGTGCGATCTCCCGCGGCTTTGTCTCATTGCGGAACCGCTCCACGAAAATCGTCTGCGCATCGTCTGAAAGCGTATCCAGAAAACGCTCGACCGCTTTTGTCAGTTCCTTCTGATGCAGGATATCCTCGACGGTTTCCGGTGCCGGGACGGATACATCGTCCAGTGCGACCGTCTCAGCCCTGCCGCCGCGCTTTTCGGCTGACGCCGTTCTGGCACGGTCTACGGCAGCCCTGCGCGTCAGGGTGACGATGAACGCTTCCAGACTGTCCGGCACGGCCGGCGGAATCTGCTGCCACAGCTTCAGCATGACATCATTGACGCATTCTTCCGCGTCCTCTGCGCTCGGAACATATTTCATCGCAATCCGCATACAGCTCGCACGGTATTTTTCACAGGCCGCTTCTACGGCACATTCATCCCGTGCCTGAAATAATGCAATGATCTGCTGATCGGTCATGGCTTCACCGCCTTTCGTGAGGGACCGGATCCGTTTGTCCCTCTGTATATGCAGTCGTAAAACAAACTGTTTTGTTCCGCCTGCGGATGAAAAAGGTATCATATTCTGCGCTGCCGATACGCGGTTGTCCGGCAGGGATGCTGCTTGCTTGACTTGTACGGCGAAATATGGTATAGTACGGATAACGGCGGTACAGTGTCTGAAGCAGTATGCCGCACGGAACGATACAGATTGACAGAAGGAATCCGTACATGAGCATGAAACGAATCAACGCCCTGACTGCCGCAGCCGCAGTCCTGTTTTCCGCTGCGGGCGGAGTACCGGCAGGCGCGTGGTATCCGGAAGCCGCTGATGATGTGGCCGGCTGACCAAAAACAGAACTGCGGGGGAGGGCCGCAAAGTATATTGATTTGCGGGATGCTGCAAAAGCATCTGCGTGACCGCGTCCCTTCCGCACATCATCTGTCAAAGAATCAGAGCGTTTGGAAAATAGTTTCGTGCAATTATATACAATTTATAGCATATTACTTGCGCAACAGCCGCCGCCGTGGTATACTTAAAACACGGTGCGGCTTTTTTTGCCGTATCACAGTTGTATCCTGTCAATCTTATTACAAGCGAAATGAGGTAAACAGATGAAAAAGCCAACACGAATCGGAGCGCTGCTCCTCTCGGTGTGTGCCTTTGCTGCAATGACAGTTCCGGCGGCTGCGCTGGCTGCTGACGACGCAGCAGTCGGAATCACGGTCACACCGGACAAGTCCGAGTACGCAGAGGGCGACGAGATCAAGCTCGATGTCAAGGTCATCAACCACAATGACTACGAGCTGACCGACCTGACGCTGAATGCCGCCGTTTCAGACGGTTTTGAGCTGACAGAAAACGCAGTGTACGAAATGAAGCTCGGTGCATTCGAGACCGCGAACTACACGGTTTCCGCGAAGGAAGCCGCGAAGCCGCAGACCACCGAGCCCGCGGATCAGCAGGGCAGTTCTGCCGAAAAGGACCAGAACGGCGGCCGGGATGTCGATGCACCGAAAGCCGGTGAAGACCGCGCCGGCCTGTTCGTGACGCTGCTGATTGCCGGCTCGCTCGCAGGCGTCCTGTTCTTCTTTGCGAAGCGCAAGGGCACCCGTGCGATGCTCTCTCTGCTGCTCTGTGCCGCAATCCTCGGCACTGCCTGTCCGAAGGGTCTGCTGCGCGTTTCCGCAGCACAGAAGGCGGCTGCAAACGGCAGTGCGTCCTTCCGTTACAACGGAACCGACGCGGAAATCACGGTTCGTGCAAGCTATACGCCCGCGGAGAATATCATTCATCCGAATGTCTCCGAATTCGGAAAGCCCAGCGATTACAGCACCTATGAGGCAAAGACGCCGTTCGGCGGCCTGAAGGGTACGCTGGACAACAGCGGCAATGTCGTGAAGTTCTCCTACGAGAACCGTGACGCATGGGGTACGCTGCTCTGCAAGGGCGATGTTCCGGCCGGTGCAGACTGGTCGATCGGCGACATCGGTCTGATTGTCGGCGTGAATATCATCACGCTGACCGCCGAGCAGAAGGACGGCACCGTCTCCCGCAAGGTCATCCGCATCAACAACCGCGAAAAGGAGAACATGAACGGTCTTCTGGTCGATCTGAGCGATGAGGATGACGACAAGATCCTTGCCTATTATGAATCCATTTACGGCACCGATCCCGCAAAGGCGGATACCGACGGCGACGGCCTTGCCGACAATGAGGAAATGTTCGTCACGGGCACCGATCCGCTCAAGGCGGACACCGACGGCGACGGAATCCCGGACGGCGAGGAGCTCCATACATACGGCTCCCACCCGCTGCTGGACGATTCGGACGGCGACGGCATGAAGGACGGCGATGCCGTGGCAGCCGGCCTTGATCCCACGGGCAAGGAGGAAAATCCGGCTGTCAGAACGCAGACCGTCAGTACCGAGCTGAACAGCACGGAAAAGCCGCTCTTCAAGGGCGTTTCCGTCACGATGGAAACCGCAGGCAATCTGGAAAAGCATCTGGGCATTTACAACACCGAGCAGGAGGACAGGCTCTCTGCCGGCGTGGTCGGCGCGCTCAGTGCGCCGGTCGAGATCACCTCGGATGCGTCCTTCTCTTCGGCTACGATCACCTTTACCTACGACGAGGCCCTGCTCGGCGATACGCCGGCGGAGAACCTCGCTGTCATGTGGTATGACAAGGCGAATAAGAACTATGTCATTTTCGATCAGGATACGGTCGTTGACACGGAAAAGCACACCGTTTCCTATACCACCACGCATTTCTCGACCTATCTGGTCGTGGACAGACAGATCTGGTATGACTGCTGGCGCGAAAACCTCGATTACAGAAGCGGCAGCAGCGGCATCGCAGCCATGTCTCCCTATGACATCGGCTTCTGCGTCGATGTTTCCGGCTCTATGGAAGGCGACCGCATTGACAAGGCCAGAACGGCTTTGAACACCTTTATCGACGCAATGCTGCCGCAGGACAATGCCTGCCTCGTCTCCTTTGAGAACTATGCCACTCTGCGTGCCGCCTACGGCACCCCGAAGGAATCCCTGCGCAATGCCGTGAGCGGCCTGTACGCATGGGGCGGCACCAACACCGATGCAGGTCTCTCCGAAACAGTCAGAGAGCTGACCGAGAACGGCAGAGGCACTGCGACCAAGATCATTGTCATGATCTGCGACGGCGATGTCTATTATGTCCAGGATACGGTTGATGCCGCCAAGGCCGCCGGAATTGCGGTTTACACGATCAATGTGGTCAGCGGCGACAACAGCCTGCTCCAGAAGATCGCAGACGAAACCGGCGGACAGTACTACTACGCAGCGACAACCGCAGAGGTTGTGATGCAGGTTGAGCAGATCCGCGGCACAACGGTCAGCTCGGTCGATATGACCGATTCGGACGGCGACGGCCTCTATGATGTTTACGAGACCGTCGGCATGAAGATTCAGAACGGCCGCTTCTACAAGGTTGATCCGGATAACCCGGACACCGACGGCGACGGCGTGGACGACCTCTCCGAGCTGGGCGGCGCGCCGACTCCCGGTTCTATGGCGTTCGATAACGGCATTTACAGCTGTGTCCTCTGCCGTGCGGTCAGTGATCCGACGGTGAAGGATACCGACGGCGACGGCCTTGTGGACGCCGAAGATCCGGATCCGTACATCCATTTTGGCTATGTGTATTATATCAACAACTCGAAGACACCGTACAAGACGCGCTTCCAGCTGACAGATTCGATTGATGCGTTTGATTTGCCCGACTACCTGAAGAACATCAAGGCAACGGAGGAGCAGCACGAGTTCGAGGTTGTGACAGAGCGTTATCCGTGGATGATTGAGCATCCGCTGCTCGGTTTCTCCTATCTCGAAAGTCTGTGGCTTGCAGCTTCCGCCACATGGGAGCTCGGCTATGTCGGCGATCTGGTGTTCCTGACCTGGGACCTCGGCTGTGCGGCGCTGAGCCTCATTCCGAATGTCCACTTTGTCGGCAACCGCAACATCAACAATGCCGCTTATATGCTGCTGTACTATAATTCCAACATCGGCGGCACCGTCGGCTTCGACGCGACCGATCTGGTCACCGGAACCGCCGGCGGACAGTCCAACTTCAATGCCAACATGGACAGCCTGAAGCAGGCCTGCAGACAGTCTCTGATGCCCGGCAAAACGCTCATCATGACCACAACCGGCGATGCAGGCTTCAACGCCTGGAATCTGGAAGGCGGCATTCTCGATCCGAACAATGCCGATGCGTGGGCATCCGTCAACAAGTGCAGTGCCGTCATCACGGCGGAATGCTCCTACGACGGCACCACCTACCATGTCACGGTGAAGTACTATGTCGTGGACCGCTACGACTTCTATGAGCCGGATCCGAAGGACGGCAGGGAGAACGAAGCCGGCTTTGTCAACAACGACGGCTATGTCCTTCTGTCTTACTTTGACTATGCAGAGCCGTATGATGTAATCGGCTACTACACCACCAGCTTCGACTTCACCTGATCTGTTCCCTGCAAAGGAAAGGTACCAGTCATGAAACTGAAATACGGAATCGCCGCGCTGCTCTTCGGGGCAGCAGGCGGCGTGACCGGATGGCGCGCACTGAGCCGCGGGCAGGCGGGATGTGCCGCGGCCGCCGTACTGCTTCTGACATCCGCAGCAATGTTTGCTGTCAGGCTGTTCCGGCAGAAGTCGAAGGCTGAGAAAAAACGCAGCAGACTGCCGGCGCTTGTCATCGCGGCGGCGCTCGCGGCGACTGCGGCCATGCCTTTTGTCAACGGAGCGGTCGCGTTCCGCCCGGCGTATACCTACCGGAATTATTACCGTGCCGGCAGAGTCAGTCAGACCTGCTTCCCGGCGGAGATTCCGGCAGATGCGGCAGAGGTTCGCTTTCGCGTGCTCGGAGAGGGCATCCTCGGACGCCCCTGTTACCTGCTTTCCTTCCGGACAGATGAAGCTTCTGCCGCGGCACTCCGCGAAACGGCAGCGCGGGAAGCTGAGCACATTGCGGCCGGACTGCGGGCTGTGCAGATTCCGTCGGAGATTGCGCCGGAGTTTGTCCGCGGAGACGGTCAGCAGCAGTGTGATATATACCGGTTCCGGGATTCCTACGGCGGGGAGAGCTTCGCATTTTTCCGCATCGGCGCGCCGCTCGTCTGTTATTATGAAGAATGAGCGCCGCCGGCAATGAAGTGACCGATGAAAAACGGAGAGGATTCGTCCTCTCCGTTTTTTGGGCTTTATATGGCGGAAAACGCCGGCAGCGCGGTCAGCAGCCGGAACCAGAACCGCCCGATTTTTTCATAGCCTGCCGCAGAGGGGTGGACGCCGTCCTGCAGATCGTCTTTGGTCAGTGCGCCGTGGATGTCCGCAAGCCGGACAGGCCTGCCGGCGGCGCGGTATGCGGCGGCGAGCGCAGTAATCTGCGCATTGCAGTCCGCGACGGCACGGTCTACGGCATCGGCAGGGTAGCACTGCGGGTTGACATAGGGGCAGACAGCGCCGTCAATCGCCGGCAGCGTCGCAAGGCAGAGCGCCTTGCAGGCCGCGTGTGCATCGAGCAGGGCGTCGGTCAGTCTGCGGAGCCGTTCCCCGAAGCGGGGCAGATCATAGCGGCTCAGAATGTCGTTGGTGCCGATCATCAGGAAAATGACATCGGCGGGAAACCGCGCCGCAACGGACGGGACGAGCGGGAGAATGCCGTCCCGCGCACCCGTGGCGGAGTCTGCTTCGGCGATCGGTTCGACGGCAAAACCGGTAAAGCCCGCGTGAAAGGGCGAATAGCCGGTGCCGCTGCAATTCGGGCCGATCAGGCGCACCCGGCCGGCAAGGCCGTTTTGTTCGAGCAGCGCACAGAGCGTGTTGCGGTACCCGCCGGGCAGCAGAAAGCCGTCCGTGATGGAGTCGCCCATGCAGAGCAGCGAGAGCGGGCGGGCATGGGATTGCTGGATGCGATCGGGATTCATGCGGCAGCCTCTTTCCGTGTTGATTTGCGCGGATTTCTATAAAATGATTATAGCAGAAACGGCGCAGATACGCAATATCCGATTATCGCTCCGGACTGTCGGAAAGTGCCGCAAAGCAGAAAAAAGGATTGCTGCACGATGATTGATTATGAGGGCACTGCACGCCGGGTTAGCAGGTTTCCGGATAGTTTGTCACATCAATCATTCAATCCACGCCCCCGTGCGGGGAGCGACGCAGGTACATTGCACTTGAATCAGGCAGGGAATTTTTCAAAAAATCCCGCCGTACCGTACAGCACAGCGGGATAATTCCAATTATTCTTACTGATTCTTCATACTCATCTCAAAGCGCTGAAAGCCCTTCTCGTTATAGATCACACTCGGGTTCATCGCAATATGCATCAGCGTACCCTTGCCGACGCTGTCATAGTAGAACGCATAGACAAACTTGGGCGTTTCGCCGAGCAGATTGGCCTTCGTACCGGTAAACTGACCTGCGATATGGGTTTTCACGACATTAAAGGCTGTATTTTCCTTTGCATCTTCTGTATCGGCATAGAACTTCCCACTGATCTTGGTAAGGTTCTTGCCTGTGAACAGCGCGGTGACGCTCTCCATCGTCTGATCCGTGGGGAGCACATTCAGACCGCCCGGGAACCACATATTTGCGCTGCTGAGAATCGGATAGTGAATCGCGTCATTCATTCCGGGCGGAATATATCCGGGCTCGATCGTCGAGAACATCATGATGGGCGAATCTGCGAGACGCTTGATCTCATCGTGGTCGAAGATCATACGGGGAACGGATAAGTACAGATTGCCTTTGCCGTCCTTGCGCGGCACCTTGATTCCGACCCAGAAGGTCTCCGGAACATTGAGGAAGCCGTTTTCACCGCCCTTGATGCTCTCCAGGAGAGTCTCCGGAACGATCGCGGAGCAGTCATAGGTTTCGCCGTACTGGTCGATGAACTGCTGGACTGTCATGAAGCCGCCGAGCTGGAACACATCGTCATAGCACTGCACGAGGCCGGAATTGAGGTCTGCATTCTTGATCTCGTCCTTCACCTCAAAGCAGATTTCCAGCGGATTGACCTTGCCGTCGCCTTTTTTCTCGCTTTCCTTCTTCTCGTTGTCCTTCTTTTCCTTCTCTTCCATGCTGTTCAAGGCATTTTCGATTTTCTTTTCGGGGTCATTGGTTGCAGAATTGCCGCAGCCGGTCATGCTGACTGCCATGACACAGCAGGTGCAGACAGCCATCACAGCCGCGATGATTCTTTTGCTTCTCATGATGCATCTTCCTCCTGATACTGAAAAATGATGCCTACATTATAACACAGATCGAAGAAAAATGCAATCAAACGAATATATATGTGACATTCAAAACGAAATCTGCGGCGAGAACTTCCGCTTTTTTTATGAAACCGACAAAAAATCCGTCCCGAAGGACTGCTCGGTGTTTTATTGTGAATGACCGAACGGATACTCTTTTACCATCTTTAAATAAAACGGGACAATCTTTTCAGGATGGGCAAGAAAGTCTTCCGCCTGTTCACGGGACAGGGAATATGACCACAGCGGTGTGGAATCAAAATCACAGCACGCATGATGTTCTGCTGCCAGCCAATAGCGCCCGTCACGGAAATGCGCAATGCTGTAATCTCCTCCGTCATACAGTATTTCGCCGTTGTTATCTATGATATATCTTTGGTGGCCATAATGCTCTTTTTCGCCGCTTCTCTGCGGTGTGCTGTCCGGCACACTGCACGAAGCCGCTCTCCATCCCGCGGCACCCGGTTTTGTGTGCATAGCCTTTCGTGCCTCTTTCATTTTCAGTTCTTTTCTTTTTCCTTTGACAGCTTTTTCATATTTCAATCCCACTCTCACAACCGATCATATACCTGCATTATAGCACAGCAGAAAGTAAAAGTCAATCAGGATCGGTCACAGACACGGGCGATGTTTTTTTACAAGTCCGCGCAGCATTCCGAAGCGCCCGTGATCGTTCTGGATGCGGGGCACGGCGAATCAACTTAAACTGGTTCCGGAACGGCATCCAGGCCCAGCGTTTCTGCAATATAAAAATGGTCCGCTTCACGGAGGAAACGGACCATTTATTTATGAACCTTTTTTATACTTTTCTGTGCTGATACCGCCTTCTGATATCATTTTCTCATATGCCGCATCAGCTTCTTCAGCCGACAAATAAAGATAACCAACAGAGCTGACGAATTCACAGCCATTTACATTACTTTCATATGGAGTTTCTTCTGATTCAAGAGAACTCACATACTTTGACAGAAAATCGAGATCTTTTTTCTGATAGAATGTCCAGTCTCTTTTATCACCGCTGGATGTATCAGCAAGGTTTTTATAGAGAAGATATATTTCCTCTCCTTGTTTTATTCCAAGCTCCTGCAATTCACTTTCGCTGATGCCTGCTCCATATACGCCGAACAGCAAGTATTTACCGTGTTGTTCGCTTTCCTCTTCAGGGTAGTATCTCTCATCGCCAACACCATAATAAACAAATCCAAATTTGATGCCTTCTTCTTCAAGTTCTCTGGTTTCATCCAACTTCAGTTTACCATGAAGCAGATAAACCTCATTTTCTTTATATTGCGGCACATACCTGTATTCAGCTGATGTTAAAGCATATTTGCTTGCACATTGTTCATGATCTTCCTGTGTACCGCCATTATTAGAAGCGGAGTTATTATTTGCACAGGAGCACATACTGAATGATACGACAGTACTGAAAAGAATTGCAGTGATTTTTTTCATTTCAGGGATCTCCTTTATGATCAATATGGGTAATAGTATAGCATATTGCGCCCAAAAAGTCAAGGGGAGAACCAATTTTTTACGAAGCAGGAAAAGCTTTTTTGAGTTGAAACCCTCTCACAACCGATCATATACCTGCATTATAGCACAGCAGAAAGTAAAAGTCAATCAGGATCGGTCACAGACACGGGCGATGTTTTTTTACAAGTCCGCGCAGATGAAAAAGCAGCACCGCGCATAATTCCGCCCCGCGCCGCATAGCCTCTACTGAATCGTAATCATGGGAGGCTCATATGAATCTGCTTCGATCGAAAAACCTGCGGCGCGGCACACTGCTGGCCGTCCTGCTGACGCTGACCGGCGCGGGGATCCGGCTGGCTGTCCGGCGCTCCGCCGAGATGATGCCCGATGCCGTTCCGGTGTCCGCGCAGCATTCCGAAGCGCCCGTGATCGTTCTGGATGCGGGGCACGGCGGCATCGACGGCGGCTGCTCGACGGCAGACGGCGTGCCGGAAAAGGGCATCAATCTCTCCATTCTGCTCGGCCTGCGCGACCTGCTCCGGATGTCCGGCTATGAGGTGCAGGTCACGCGGGACACGGACCGTTCCATTCACGACAAAGGCATCGAGGGCATCGCCAACCAGAAAAGCTCGGACATGGACAACCGGCTGGCGATTCTCAACGCGCCGGAACACGCCGTCTGCATTTCCGTTCATCAGAATCAGTTTACCGATCCGCAGTACAGCGGCGCGCAGATGTTTTTCTCCGACACGAATGCGCAGAGCGAAAGTCTGGCACAGATCATGCAGTCGCAGTTTCAGGCGATGCTGCAGCCGACAAACAGCCGCGAGATCAAGCGCTGCGGCAAGGAGCTGTTCCTCTGCTATTACTGTAAGCACCCGATGGTGATGGCGGAGTGCGGCTTTCTCTCCAATCCGGAGGAGGCGGCGCTGCTCGTGACGGAGGAATATCAGCAGAAGGTCGCATTCACGATCTACGCGGCCCTGCAGCAATGGCTGGCCGCAAATCCGTCCGTACAGTAACGGCACAAAAGTCAATTTTCCCTCTTGACATCCTTCCCCGGATATGCTATGATAATGGGCGGCGCGGCGTTTCGCGGGCGCCGACTACATAACGGAGGAATGGATATGCACACTGCCGCGGTGGATATGACTGCGGGAAAAGAATCGCGGATGATTATCCGGTTTGCCCTGCCGCTTCTGGCAGGCAATCTGCTCCAGCAGCTCTACAATCTGGCAGACACCGCAATCGTCGGAAAGCAGCTCGGTGACGATGCGCTCGCAGCGGTCGGCGCGACCGGCTCCGTCACTTATCTGTTTTATACGCTCTGTCTCGGTCTGGCAACCGGCGCAGGCATTCTGATCGCACAGTTTTTCGGCGCGGGCGCCATGCAGAAAATGCGCTCTGCCGTCTGGAATTCCGCACTGGTCACCGCCCTGTTCGGGCTGGTCATCAGCATCGTTTCCGTAATTCTGACACGGCCGGTTCTGGTGCTGATGCACACCGATCCGGATCTGATCGAAACATCCGTGCAGTATATGCGCATCACCTGCGGCGGCACGCTGGCCGTCGCCGCCTACAACTGGATCAACGCCGTCATGCGCGCACTGGGCGACTCCAAAACGCCGCTGCTGTTTCTGGCGCTCTCCAGTCTGCTGAATATTCTGCTGGATCTGCTGTTTGTCATGGTGCTGCACTTCGGCGCGGCGGGTGCGGCGGCAGCCACCGTTGCCGCGCAGACGGTTTCGGCACTATCCTGTATGATCTTTGCCTTCCGCAGAATGCCTCAGCTGCATCTGTCCGGAGCGGACTTCCGCATCTCCGGCGGCATGATCGGGCTGACGCTGCGGACCGGTCTGCCGATTGCCGTGCAGAGCGGACTGATCGCCGTCTCGATGACCGCGCTCCAGCGTGTGACCAACCAGTTCGGCAAGACCGTCATGGCGGCCTATACGGCGTCCATGCGCGTCGAGCAGCTGATTCAGCAGCCGTTTTTCTCCCTGAACACGGCGCTTGCGACCTTTTCCGGACAGAATGTCGGAGCAGGACTGCCGAAGCGTGCCGAAAACGGTCTGCGCGCCGGCCTGAAGATTTCCGGCACACTGGCGCTGGTGCTCGCGGCGGTGTTCTGGTGCGCGGGCGGGCTCATCATCCGCTGCTTCATCTCCGGAGAAACCGCTGTTTCAATCGGGTATTACGCGCTGCGGCTCACCTCGCTCTGCTATATTCCGCTCGGCTCGATTCATGTCATCCGCGGCTTTCTGAACGGCGCCGGCGACACGGCCTACGCGATGATGAACGGCATGGCAGAGGTCATCTGCCGGATCGGCGGCGCGCTGCTGCTGACAAAGGTATTCGGCATGGACTACCGTGCGATCTGGTACACGACCTGCCTCACATGGACCGTGACCGGCGCGGTCGGCTGGATCCGGTACCGCCGCGGCAAATGGCGGAACCGAGCCGTTGTCCGGAAAGCAGAGGCCGTGTAAAAAGCATTCCATAACCCAATCCGGCATAATGTGTATTTTTGCCCCTCAGATACGGTCTGAGGGGCTTTCATATTGCAATTCAACCAATTTTATGATACAATATTTGTGCATATGAGACAAAGTTATCGAATTTTGAGAAAAACCGGAACAATCACTTTGCGTTTTGATGAAAAAACGGTACTAATAAGTGAAAGGGCAGGGAACAGCCCTTGAGAGGAGGAATCCCCCATGGATAACGGTGAAAGTAGCTACCGCCGTTTCCTTGCGGGCGACGATGCCGGTCTGTATGAGATGATCTGCACTTACCGTGCAGGTTTGATCCTGTACTTAAACAGCTTTGTGCAGGATCTTCATACTGCCGAGGACTTAGCCGAGGACACTTTTGCGGAGATTGCGGTCAAAACCCCGAAATTCTCCGGAAAGAGCTCGTTCAAGACATGGCTCTATGCAATCGCACGCAATCTCACGGCAAAATATCTCCGGAAGCACAGAAAGCCCGGCATCGTTCCGCTGGAATCGCAGGAACACCTTTCTGACGAGGAAAATCTCGAACACAATTACATCCGGACCGAACAGAAACAGGCGGTGCATCAGGCACTGCACCGGCTGAAGCCCGAATACCGGCAGGTGCTGTATCTTTCATTTTTTGAGGGGTTCACCAATGCGGAAGCTGCCGTGATTATGAAAAAAACAAACCGGCAGATCGAATCATTGTTATACAATGCGAAAAAAGCACTGAAAGCCGAGCTGGAAAGGAGTGGCTTTGATTATGAAGAATGACGAGCAGATGTTTCAAAGCGTGCTTTTGAGACGGGACGAATACCGAGCGCGCAAAAGCAGGCGCATCCGCACGGTCAGGCGGACGGCTCCCGTATTCGCCGGCTTCTGCCTGACAATCGCACTGGGCGCCGGATACCGGACTTATTCCCGGAATCGCCCGCAAATCCCCGCGGAACCGGACAGAACTGAAGAATCCGCAGCCGAACTGCCTTCTGCTGCTGTATCAGCAGAAGCTTCCGCGTCTGTTGCCACAGAAATGCCGTCTGAATCCGCGACGGCTGCGGCTCCCGTTCAAAGCACGGAAGCAGAACATACCGCTTCCGTAATGCCAAAGCAGACAGAAACCGTCACGGCAGCGGTGACAGATGCAGGAACAAATAAAAAAACGGAGCCGACAACGAATCAACCGGATAAAACGCAGGCCTCGTCAACAACTCCGCCCGATCCGGTTACACAGCCCGGTACGGAACCGATCCGCCCTGTCATGCCGCCGGTACAGCCCGTTTTGTTTGCGGACATCCATGCTGCCGCAGATGCGGTCCGTACCGGGGATGTATCTGCTTATCCGGAGCAGGAGGAGCAGCAGGCCTATCTTTATCTGTATGACAGAATCAACAGCGACGGCTTTCTTTACCAGGTAAAGCAAACAGACACGGTTTCTTTGATGGATGACAGAGGCATTTATCTGCTCCCGTATGCTGTCTATGAGGATGTCGGCATCGGATGCTATGTGACATTCCGCGAAAAGAACTATCACATCACATTTTACTATGCAGACCGCAGCCTGATTGCCCGGACAAACAGAATCGCAGAGTATCTGCAAAGCCGCACGGGGTGCAGGAGCGACAAAGAAATCCGTGTTTCGGATACAGATGTGAGCCTGTTCTTCGCGGACAACGGGCAGACCTATGCAGGCGCTATGATTGATGAGACGCATTATTTTGCGGTCAATGCCGCCGTATCCGAGGAGGAGATGACAGATTTCTTAAAAGCGCTCTGCTTTGAAGCGCTGCCGCTGTCCTGAGCGTTTCCGGTGTCATATGATGCAATATCCCCTCACCGTGCTTTTCCGGCGAGGGGATATCTGTTTTATGAACCGCTGCGCTGTTACGCTTTGAACAGGAAGCGGATGAAATTATACATCAGCGGAATGACCGTGCTGCTGTCATGGCCGCCGTTCGGCACGGACAGATAGATATTGTCCGTTCCGTGCTCGGTGAACAGCTCATGATACTGCTGCGGGTAGGTGACGACCATGCCGTCATTGGTGCCGCCCGCAATCAGCAGCAGATACGGCGCATACGGCGGATCAATCCGGATCTCGTCCTTGCTCATGTTGCCCGGATGGTCCATGAACTGATCCCGCGTCGGGAAGATGCCCGGCGCCGGTGCGGCAGCGCCGATGTAGCCGATCTTGTCCTTGCACATCATGCCGATGTAGAGCGACTCTCTGCCGCCCATCGAGAAGCCGGCGACTGCGGTATTTTCGCGTCCGGTTTTCACCGGATAGTGCGATTCGATATACGGCATCAGGCTGTTCGGAAGGTCCTCGGCAAAGGCGTCGTAGAACGGGACATCCGCAGAGCCGTTTCCGGTCGAGGTCGCACGGTCGGGGTTTGTGTACTGGTTCGTGAACACAATAATCATCGGCACCGCATCGCCGCTCTGAATCAGGTTTGTCGCAATCTCCCGCACGCCCATGCCGTTGATCATGCCCGATTCGTCCGCGCCGTAGCCGTGATTGACATAGAAGACCGGATACTGCCGGCTCTCGTCATATCCCGGCGGCAGCCAGACATACGCGCCCTTTTCGCGGTTGGCCTTCGTCGAAAAATAGGTGATGTGCGTCAGATTTCCGCCGGCCTGTCCCAGCGCGGACTGCGGCACATTCGCCGTGATCTGGTCGCGGATCTGCGACATATACTCCGGCTTTTCGCTTTGGCTCGGCGGGTTCATCAGCAGAGCCTTGAGCAGCGAAAGGTCCTTTGCGGTCAGCTTTCCGTCGCCGTCCATGTCGGCCGCTTCCGCATGGATGTCGCTGCGCTTGCAGAGCAGGTAGTCGCAGAGCGTGAACGCATCATCGCTGTCCAGCTTGCCGCTGCGGTCCGCATCGCCGGCCTTGAAGCTGCTGTCCGCCGAGACCGCCCGCAGAGCCGTTTTGCCCGCTGCCGCCGGCAGAAGCGCCGCACAGACAGACAGCAGCACGGCTGCCCGTCCTGTTTTTTTGTGTTTCATGGAATCGTCCCCCTTTATTACAGTATGCAGGCACACCCGCAGGATGCACCGGTCAGCCGAATATCCCCGTTCCGCCCGGCTGCGCATCTCCGGCCGGAGCAGGCATATAATACCCTTATTTATGTTAACTTTAGTATAGCACACTTTGCGGGGCAAGTCAAGCTGGAAACGGCACTTCACGCCGGCACGCCAACTGCGGCTGCTCCGTGACCTTTGAGAACGGCAGGCAGCGGCAGAATGTGTGGTCAAAGCGCACATGGGAAGTGCCGGAGCCGGGCGCCGGGGCGGAAAAGCTCACACGGCTGACGCGGGAGCAGGCACAGGCTTTGCAGGAAAAGCACGGGTTGACAATTCCGGCCGGAAGTGCAATGACAGAAAGGCGCAGCATCCGGATATTACGGTTTCAGACATCGTCTTGCTGTCAGCCGAACTCGAAATGATTCGTGACGGTGAATCGGAACCGTTGCCTGAATGATGAAGTTGAACCCGCCCTGAGTAATCAAGGCGGGTTTCTCATGCCCGCAGCAGAAACACCGGCCGCATACAGTCCGAACCCCGTCCGGCGTTTTCGGCTCTGCCGGGCGGGGTTCTGCGAGGTTAAGAGGGCTTTTGCACAACGATTCATCCTGCGGAGGGTGTGGGGGTTATTCAGAAGCAGCTTTCGCTGCAAGGCACCTGATCTGTTTTTCCTCCGAATCCGTTCCGGCCTGTACGGTCAACCTTCCGTCTGTATCTGATAGCATTATAATCCCCGCGGCCGCAAAATGCACTGCACAGAACGCAGAATACATAGAGAATATGCAGTGAAATGCGCAATATCTATACGATTTGTTTGTGTTCTTGCGATTTCCGTCATCAGACAGCCGGATACTGCAAATACAACTTTACATCGCGCAGCGGACAACTCAGTGATGTTGTCCGGGCAAAGTCCTCTTTTCCGGTCAGAATGACCGCACAGCCCGCCGCATCCGGCTTTGCAACTGCGCAAAAAGCGGGGATTTATTGCGCAGTTTTTGGTTGACATCCACAGATATAAAGCGTATAATTAAGAAAAAGAATGCCGGTCCCGCAGCAGGAAGATACACAATGCCGGCCAGAAAAGAGGGGGGAACACTATGAAAATACTGAACGCAGCTGTTTCTGTGCTGCTTTCGTTCAGTCTCTGCTGTATCCCGATGCCGGTTCAGGCTTTGGAGACCGCCGGGTTCGTGCCGGCGGAGAATCAGTGCGGAGACCGGATGACATGGTCCTATGACGGGAACGGCGTTCTGACGATCTCCGGCAGCGGAGCGATGTGGGATTATACCCCGTTCGCCGGTTCGGACTATGATCCGGATGCCGGCACACTGCCGGACTATCTGAAGGATTTTGCGCCGTGGTCGAAGCATCAGTACGAGATCCGCGAGGTGCGCTTTGAGGGCAGCGTCGAAAAGATCGGCAGCTACGCCTTTCTCTCCCTTCAGCAGCTCGAGGAAATCACCCTGCCGTCCTCCGTCCGGGAAATCGGGAACGACGCGTTTTCTGACTGCAGATATCTGCATTCGGTCGTTTTTCCGGATGGCCTGACCGGGATCGGTTCCCATGCGTTTTCCGGCACGGCGCTGACGGAGGTTTCTCTGCCGGATTCCGTCCTGCGGATCGGAGAATGCGCTTTTTACGACAATGATGCCCTGAAATCCGTGACACTCCGAGAAGGTCTGCTGTCGGTCGGCTCACTCTGCTTCGGATGCTGCCCGGAACTCACTGACATCACCTTCCCCGAATCCGCGGAGACATTCGGCAGCGGAATTCTGATGGATGATTATGCATGGCTTCAGGCGCACGAGAGCGATGAATATGTCCTGCTGAACAGCCGGTACCTTTACCGTTACAACGGCTCGGACGGCATCGTCGTCATTCCGGAAGGGGTGACACAGCTAGATCCCATGTGCTTCAGCTTTCTGGACAAATCCTATTTCGACGGGATGTACCATTACTTTGAAGCCTGGCGGGAGGACATCCAGGTTATCATCTGCCCGGACAGCCTGACAGAGCTGCCGGAAGAGATGTTCTCCTATTTTGGCAATCTCAGAAAGCTGCACTTCGGCGCCGGCATCCGTCAGATTCCGAAGCAACTGTGCATGGGATGCGAAGCGCTCACCGATGTAGAGCTTCCGGACGGACTGCAGGTCATCTCCGAACAAGCCTTTTCCGGCTGCATCAGTCTGACAACGCTCCGGATCCCGGAGACCGTCGAGCAGATCGGCATGGATGCACTGTATCAGACGCCGTTTTCCCAGCAGGGCGATTTCGTGATCTGCGGCAACGGCCTGCTGGTGTATTACAACGGCAATCAGAGTGTTCTGGCCGTGCCGGACGGCGTGAAAACGATCTGCACCAACGCCTTCAATTATTCCGCGGCCGTTTCGGTGACGCTGCCGGAATCGGTCCGGAAGCTTGAGAAAGACTGCTTCCGTTCCTCTATGCTGATGGAGGTATACCTGAACGACGGGCTGACCGAAATACCGGAAGATGTTTTTTCATTCTCCAGCCACCTCTTCCTGGTCCGGATTCCGGAGAGTGTGACGGTCATTGATCCGCACTGCTGCGCCGGACAGCGCTTCACGGTCATCGGTACCAGAGGCAGCGCCGCGGAGCAGTACGCAAATCAGGAACAACTGCCGTTTTCCGAAGAGAACAGCCTGTCAGAGGGGCCGGATATGACACTGGATCCCGCAAAGGAATGCTGGTCCTTCAAAAACAATACCACCAGCTTCACCGCAAGGAACTATCTGCTGGACGAGGACCGTGCGCTGCTGGAGCAGGCAGAAATCAAGGTGGATTCCGCATGGGGCGGCGCCTGCTTCGGAATGTGTGCGACCGTCATCCTCGCCAAAAACGGTTATTTCTTCCCCCGGCAGTTTGACAGCAGCGCCGGCTCGCTCAGCGCGCTCAAGCCCGATCCCGCCGTGCAGTCGCTGATTAACTATTACCAGTGCCTCCAGCAAACCGATACCTTCCGGAACAGCCATATCGAAGAGCCCCTGCCGGGCACCATTCTCCGCATGATCCGGACGGCAAAGCAGATTCCGTCCGGGATGTCACCATTCATGATCTGCTTCAATGTCGATCAGAAATCCTGCCATGCTGTCATCGGTTACGGCTGCGAGGAGGGAACCTGGAATTACCGGAAACGGGAATGGCATCACCGCATCCTCGTCTACGATCCGAACCATGTTCAGTTTTCCGATGCGGACTGTATGTATTACGATCCGGAGACGCTGGAAGTCTGCATTCCGAGCTATGATTTCCACTGGAACAACAGCATTCCGAGCTACACCATGTATCTGCAAATCTGCAACGAGCTCGATGTGCTCAACTGTCTCCCCTATCCGTTTGCGGAGCGGCTCGGTACATCCGATCTCCGCGGCGATACAGACGGCGACCGGCAGCTTACCGTGTCGGATGTGACACTGCTGCTGGACTATCTGCTCTGCCGGGGCGTGCTCTCCGCCGAGGCGGCAGCGCGTGCGGACATGAACGGGGACGGACGGCTCAACGCCGCGGACCTTTCCCTGCTAAAGCGCGCCATGATGTAAATATACGGGCAGAGGCTCTCCCTGAAACGGGGGGAGCCTTTGTCTGTCAAAAAAGGAATCCCCCTCCTGCGGTGCGATTATCAAAATTCAGAGTGTTTCGCACACAGCGCAGGATTATGTATATTTTCCGGAAAATGCGGAATGCTACCGGCAGACTTTCAGGAAAGGAACCGGCACAGCATGAATGAATGCAGCAGTCTGCTCTGCGCCGAACCGGTCTCGGTCGCAGCATGGAGCAGCATCGCAGGAAAAAAGGAAGGCGAAGGGCCGCTCGGCTCCTGCTTTGACCGGATCGAGCCCGACAGCCGCTTCGGTCAGAATACCTGGGAACAGGCGGAAAGCGCGATGCAGCGCCGCGCCGTGAAGCTGCTCCTGCAAAAGGCGGGCATCCCCGCAGAGGCGCTCTCCTGCGTCATCGCGGGTGACCTCATCAACCAGTGTACGAGCTCGACCTTCGCCGTGCGTTCACTGAATATCCCCTATCTCGGCATCTTCTCCGCCTGCGCAACCTTCGCGGAGGGACTGCTGCTCGGCACTGTGCTGACCGGCAGCGGCGTCCCGCGCTGTGCCGTGCTGACCTCATCGCATTTTTCCAGCGCCGAACGGCAGTTCCGCTTTCCGCTCGCCTACGGCGGCCAGCGCACGCCGAATGCACAGTGGACCTGCACGGCTGCGGGCGCGGCGCTTCTGACAAAAGCAGAACAGCCGCCCTATATCCTCGGCGTCTGTCCGGGCAGAGTCTGCGACATGGGCCTGACGGATGCCTCGAACATGGGCGCCGCGATGGCTCCCGCCGCAGCCGACACGGTTCTCCGCTACCTGGCCGCAACCGGTACCCGTCCCGCGGATTACGACGCGATTGTCACGGGCGACCTCGGCACCGTCGGGAGCCGGCTTCTGCTGGAGCTGACCGGAAAGGCCGGCACGGACCTCTCCGCCGTCCACAGGGACTGCGGCGTGATGATCTTTGACGGCAGCGCGCAGGATACCCACGCGGGCGGCTCCGGCTGCGGCTGCTCCGCCTCGGTCATCTGCGGATATTTCCTGCCGCGCCTGCGGGACGGCCGGCTCAAAAACATCCTCTACGCCGCGACCGGCGCGCTGCTCTCCCCGATGATCTGCCAGCAGGGCGAGTCGATTCCCGGCATCTGTCATCTGATCCACCTCTCCCATTTTCCGCGAAAGGGGCGCCTGATATGATGATTCTGCGCGCATTTCTCGTCGGCGGCAGCCTCTGCCTGATCGGCCAGATTCTGATTGACCGCACGAAGCTGACGCCCGCCCGCATTCTGGTCGGGTATGTCGTCGCCGGCGTAGTGCTCGGCGCCTTCGGCATATACCAAAAGCTGGTCGATTTTGCGGGTGCGGGCGCCTCGGTTCCGCTCTCCGGCTTCGGCAATCTGCTGGCGGAGGGCATCCGGAAGGGCGTCGCCGAGCACGGCGTCCTCGGTCTGCTGACGGGCGGGCTGACCTCCGCCTCCGCCGGCATCACCGCCGCGATGCTGTTTGCCCTGCTCTCCGCGGTCTTTTTCCGCGCAAAGGATAAATAGGTCACAAAAAGTTCAAAATTCGCGCCGTTGACAAACCGGCACGGATATGCTATAATGAAATCAGCGGCATCTGCCGTTTGACCTGATGAAAAAGAAGGAGGATTTCTGCTATGGCAATCGACTTTTTGGATAAGCTTGCGGCTTCTGTCTCGAGAACTGCGAGAGGTGCTTCGGACAGCCTCAGAACCATGACGGATAAAAACCGCATCAACAAGGACATCGCCGCGATCGAGCACGAGCTGCGCGCCCGCTATCAGGAAATCGGCGAGAAGTACTACACCGCAAATGCGGAGAATCCCGATCCGGAATACGCAGAGCTGTTCGCATCCATCCGCGAGCTGATGGACGCACTGGATGTCCTCCGCCGCGATCTCGACACGCTGATCGGCACGGTCACCTGCGGAGGCTGCGGCAAGCAGCTCATGAAGGACGCACGGTTCTGCCCGTACTGCGGCGCACCCGTTCCCGAACAGCCCGCACCGGAAGCCGGCGAAGCCTCCGGCGTCTGCAAGAACTGCGGCGCTGCACTCGCACCGGACGCAGTTTTCTGCGCTGCCTGCGGCAACCGTGTCTCGGATGAGGTCATCCACGCGGAGCCGGTCAGCCCGCCGAAGCCTCTCGTCTGCCCGAACTGCGGTGAGACGCTTCCGCCCGACGCGATGTTCTGCGCAATCTGCGGCACCAAGGCACCCGGCATCGACTGAAAGGATGCACGCAGATGACCGCTGATACTGCCGTCCTTCTGGTCTGCGCGGGAAACGCGACCAGAATGGGCGGAATCCATAAAATCCTGCACCCGCTCGGAACTTCAACGGTCCTGCTTCACGGGCTCCGCACCTTTTGTCAATGCGAAAGTGTGGCGGAGCTCGTTGTCGTATGCAGGGAGCAGGATCTTTCCGAATTTCAGAGCATTCTGGCAAACGAGCAGTTCCCGCTGCCGGTCCGGGCCGTCACAGGCGGCAGCACCAGACAGCAGAGCGTCATGCGCGGCTTTTCCGCCGCCGGCAGCAGCTGCACCTATCTCGCCGTCCATGACGGTGCGCGTCCGCTGGTTCTGCCTGCGGACATCGAGCGCGTCATTGCGGATGCAAGGGAATCGGGCGCAGCCACGCTCGGCGTGCCGGTCAAGGACACAGTCAAAGTCTGCCGGGACGGCGTCATCTGTGAAACGCCCGACCGCGCATCGCTCTGGCTGACGCAGACACCGCAGGTCTTTCGCCGCACGCTCTATGCGGAGGCACTGGAGCGCGCCGCTGCCGCCGGACAGGACTTCACCGACGACTGTCAGCTCATCGAAGCACTCGGCGTCCGCGTCACCATGACAAAGGGTGACTACTCGAACATCAAACTCACCACACCGGAGGATTTCGCCGTCGCGGAGGCGCTGCTCGCCGGACGGCAGAAAGGGAGGAATAACGCATGATCCCGTTTCGCATCGGACACGGCTATGATGTTCACCGCCTGACAGAGGGGCGCAAGCTCATTCTCGGCGGCGTGGAGATTCCGCACCGGCTCGGACTGGACGGACATTCCGACGCGGATGTGCTGACGCACGCCGTGATGGACGCAATGCTCGGCGCACTGGCACTCGGCGACATCGGGCAGCATTTCCCCGACACCGATCCGGAATACGCCGGCGCAGACAGCATTCTGCTGCTCCGCCATGTTCACGCGCTGATTCTGCACAAGGGCTGGCAGATCGGAAATCTGGACGCGACGATTCTGGCACAGAAGCCCAGGCTCGCACCGTACATCCCGCAGATGCGCGCCAAAATCGCGGATGCGGCCGGCTGCGGCATTGAGCAGGTCAGCGTCAAGGCGACGACAGAGGAAAAGCTCGGCTTCACCGGACAGGAGCTCGGCATTGCGGCGCACTGCGTTGTCCTGCTGGAGCGGATCGGAAAGCCGGTCAATCTCCGGCCGGAGGGCAGGGTTTTCCCGCTGTAAAGGAGATTCCGCCTGACCGAACGAAAGCTTCTTGTTGAGATGATTTCAAATACCTTCTCAGAATTGCGCTGCTGAACCAATTCGGGATTTCAGGAGGGTATCAATGTATTCGTTCAGTGAGCCAGTCAACGAGTCTGTGTCATTGCCGGACATTATAGAAGCATTAGATATCTATCTATATGGATTCCGAGTCACCGCACAAAGGCTGCTCTCCCGCCCGCAGGAAATTTTTTTCTTCGTTTTTGCATTCTTTTAGATTCTTTCAGATTATTTTAATCTTCCGGTGGTAAACTGAAATCAATGAAACGGAGACCGGGTTTCCGGCCTGGGTTTCAGGTTCGATTTCAAGCCCCCATTTTCCCAATTTCTTATTTCCCTATTCCAATCTGAATTATTATCTGTTTTTGACTTGCGGACTGCCGACGGCAGTCCATTTTTCTTTTTCCGGCAATCCGCTTCTCCGTCCGTAAAATCCGATAAACATAGTGGTTTTGTATGAATTGACGAAACAAGCCCCTCTCTCACCCGCAAAAAATGTGAGTTTGACGGGCGTTTTTCTCTTGCGGCCGGCGGCATATTGTGGTATAATAATAGCAGACCGTATCCGGACAATCCGGATGTGCAAAAGAGGAGGATTGCATGAAAATCTCGACGAAGGGCAGATACGCACTGCGTATGCTGATCGACCTCGCGCTGCATCAGAACGAGGGGTATATCTCACTCAAGGACATTTCCGAACGGCAGGATATTTCTAAAAAATACCTGGAGCAAATCGTTCCGATGCTGAACCGGAACGGCATTCTCCGTACAAACCGCGGCAACCACGGCGGCTATATGCTGGCAAAAGCACCGTCCGCGTGTACAGTCGGCGCGGTGCTGCGCGCAACAGAGGGCAATCTCGCACCCGTTTCCTGTCTGGACACGCCCGTCAACGACTGCCCCCGTGCCGGAAACTGCCCGACGCTCTTCATCTGGGAAGGGCTGAACCGCGCCGTGAGCGAATACCTGGACAGCATCACGCTGCAGGACATCCTGGACCGGTCGGCACCGAATTCCGGCGACCTGTACTGCATCTGATACACCCGCCTGCACCGGCAGACCGAGAGACCGCTCCTGCGGCCTCTCTTTTTTTGGCTTCCGGTTGACAAATCGCCCGTAATTCGGTATAATAGAAGAGATTTCGGCAACACTGCCGCCCGATTCCGGACTGCTGCCTGCAGCCGGAAAATCTGAGACAGGAGTCATCCAAAATGGCTGAAGTGAAAAACAGTACCCTGCTGAAGCTGCTGCTCGATCATTCCAGAGAGGTTGTGCGCGAAGCCGGCGCCCAGCTGACCGCCGAGCGCTATCTGCTCACGGTCATTGAGGTGCTCGACGGCACCTTCCCGATCGAAGGCCAGCAGCCCTTTACACAGTTCAAGGACCGCACGGACCGCGAAAGCGTCGATCTGCAGGCGCTCAAGTCGGTGCTGATCGGCTACATTTCCGAAGGAAAGCGCGTCTTTCAAGACAGTATGTACCTCTCCAAGAAGATGATCGAGGCGCGTGCAGAGGCGGCGTCGGCGCACGAGGAAACCCTCTCGCCGGAGCTGCTGCTCTCCTGCATTCTCCGCGAGCCGAGCGATATCATCGCAAAGGGACTCAAGGAATGCTCCGGCCCGGCGGCCGCGGAAAAGCCCGCAGCCGAGCAGACTTCGGACGAAAAAGAAGAGGGCAGCAGCCAGACCGGCGACGAAAGCAAGCCGATCTCCGTCGATGCCCTGCTGAAGCACAGCAGCATCTCGCTGGACGGCCTGAACCTCGGCGGAAACGGCGGGAAGCCCGAAGAAAAACAGGCTCCCGCAGCAGCGGAGCCGGAACAGTCCGGCAGAATCTCCATTGACGAGCTGCTGAGCAAGCAGAAGGGCATCGGCAGCGCACCGGAGCAGCCGGAGGAGCAGCCCCTCTCGATGGACGAGCTGACACGCCAGACCAAAGAGCTGCGCGCCAAGCTCCTGCAGACCGTGTTCGGACAGGATCACGCCGTCAATCTCTTTGCAAAGGGTTATTTTCAGGGGCAGATGCTCGCCATGATGGACAAGACACGCATCCGGCCGCGTGCGACCTTCCTCTTTGCAGGTCCTCCCGGCGTCGGCAAGACGCTGCTGGCCGAAAAGGCCGCAGAGGCGCTCGGTCTGCCCTTCATGCGCTTTGACATGAGCGAATACTCCGACAAGGAAGCCAATACCGAATTTGCCGGCTCCGACAAGGTCTACAAGGGCGCACAGGAGGGCAATGTCACCGGCTTTGTCGCCAAAAATCCGCGCTGTGTCCTGCTCTTTGACGAGATCGAAAAGGCGCATCTGGTCGTCATCCACCTCTTTTTGCAGCTGCTGGACGCGGGCAGAGTCCGCGACAGCTACACGGACAAGGAGGTCTCCTTTAAGGACGCCATCATCTTCTTCACGACCAATGCCGGCAAGCAGCTCTACGAGGAGAATGAAACCGGCAATTACGCCATGCTGACCAGAAAGGTCATCTTAAAGGCGCTCGAAACCGACATCAACCCGGTGACAGGCGGCGCGTTCTTCCCCGCAGCCATTCTCTCGCGCTTTGCTTCGGGCAATGTCGTCATGTTCAACCACATCTCCGCATACAATCTCTGCAAGATTGCGAAAAAGGAAGTGCTGCGGCAGGCCAAGAACTTCACGGCTGCCAGCGGCATTGACATCCAGATCGACGAAACGGTCTATCCGGCGCTGCTCTTCGGCGAGGGCGGCGCAGCCGATGCCCGTGCCGTCCGCGGCAGAGCGGAATCCTTCTTCCACAGCGAGATTTTCGAGCTGCTGCGGCTGGTTTCCTCCGACACGCTCAAAACCGGCGTCTCCGACATTGAGCAGATCCGCTTTGATGTCAGGCTGCCGGAGAACCGTCCGGAGGTGATGCGGCTCTTTACGCAGGACGAGAAGCCGCAGATTCTGCTCTTTGCCGGAGAGGATACCCTCGCCTTCTGCCGCGAGCACGCCCCGCAGTGTGAGTTTGTCCGCGCAGAAACCGTTGAGGAGGCAAAGGAGCTTCTAAAGCACAGCCCGATCGAGCTGGTGCTGCTCGACATGACCGTCGGACAGCGTGAAAATACCGAGCAGTTCCTGAACATTGAGGACATCGAGTCCGTTTCCAGAGACTTCTACCGCTTCCTGCTCGAAGCAGATCCCTCGATGCCGATTTATCTGACCGAGCGCGACGAAAAGCCGTTCAGCGCCGAGGAGATCGAGACCTTCCAGCAGCAGGGCGTGCGCGATATCCTTCCGCTGCGCGCCGAGGCCTTCAGCAGCCGCATCGGCACGATCTGCCGGCAGATGCACCAGCAGGCCGGTATGCTCGAACTGGCACGCGCCAGCAAGGCTGTCAGCTTCGAGACGGGACAGTCGGTTTCGGCAGACGGCAGACAGGCTTGCATCCGGCTCTTTGATTTCGGCCTGCGCGTCGCAGTCGATGCGGAGGATCAGGCCAATATCCTGAGCGCGGTCTCGCGCCCCGATGTGAAATTCGACCAGGTCATCGGTGCGGAGGACGCCAAGAAGGAGCTGCGCTATTTCGTGCAGTATCTCCGCAATCCGAAGAAATATCTCGGCACGGGCGTCGCGGCACCCAGAGGCGTGCTGCTCTACGGCCCTCCCGGCACCGGCAAGACCATGCTCGCCAAGGCGATGGCGGCGGAATCCGATGTGACCTTCATCGCGGCGGAGGGCAACCAGTTCCTCAAGAAATATGTCGGCGAAGGTCCGGAGCTGGTCCACAAGATCTTCCGCACCGCACGCAAGTATGCGCCGTCAATTCTCTTTGTCGATGAAATCGACACCTTTGCCAGAAAGCGCACGGGCGGCGAACAGACCCATGCCGCGGAGGAGATTCTGACGGCGTTCCTCGCCGAAATGGACGGCTTCAAGAAGGATCCGACCAAGCCGGTCTTTGTGCTGGCCGCGACCAACTATGACGCGGACGAATCCAGCAGAAAGGGTCTGGACGGCGCGATCATGCGGCGGTTTGACCGCAGGGTCTACATCGACCTGCCCAAGAAGGACGACCGCATTCAGTTCATCCGCATGAAGCTCGCCTCCAATTCCGCCTTCCGGATCTCCGAGCAGCAGATCGACAACCTGACCGTGCGCTCGACCGGCATGAGCCTCGCGCAGCTCGAATCCGTCTTTGAGCTGGCACTGCGCAGTGCGATCCGCGAGGGCAGCACCGTCGTCAGTGACGCCGTACTGGAGGAGGCCTTCGAGACCTTTGTCAGCGGCGATGTCAAAAAATGGAATCCCGAAACGCTGGAGCGTGTCGCACGGCACGAGGCGGGACACACCTTCCTCTGCTGGCACAGCGGCGAAAATCCGTCCTATGTCACGATTGTCGCACGCGGCGATCACGGCGGCTATATGCAGCATGACGACCACGAGGACCGGCCGATCAGCACACGGGAAAATCTGCTCGCCCGCATCCGCACCGCACTGGGCGGACGCGCCGCGGAGCTCTGCTATTACGGCAGCGAGGACGGCGTTTCGACCGGTGCCAGCGGCGATCTGGAGACCGCAACCCGCGTCGCACAGTCCATGCTCTGCTATTACGGCATGACCGATGAATTCGGACTTGCCGTTGTCGAGCCGGACCGTCAGAGCGGCAATGCGCTTGCGCCCGCCGTTCACGATGCCGTCAACCGCATCCTGACGGAACAGATGGATCAGGCGGTCACGCTGATCCGCGAGAACAAAGAGGCTGTCGATGCGCTCGTCGATGCGCTCATAAAGCACGATCACCTGACCGGCGACGAGATCGGCAGCATCCTCTCCGCACACGCCTCCCGCAAGGAGCCTGTCCATGTCTGAACCGGTATCTGTCCTGACAGCGGCCGACCGGAGCCTGCTCTGGGTGCTGACCGCCCTGACGCTGCTCTGCTTTCTCCTGACGGTCGCCGTGCCGCTGCGGGCCGTGCGCCGTCAGCGCGATCCCCGCTGCCGCAGCAGACGGTTCAGCGGGCTGCTCACCGTTGCGCTCTTTCTGCTGGTGATTCTCACCCTGCAGCGGTATGCGGTCGGGTACTATGTCAACCGGGTGCAGCCGTCCGAAGCAGACGGGCTGAACGCCGCCGAACGCGCAGCGGACAGTCTGCTGCACGGGCTTCAGACCTTCAGCATGGACGAGGACTACACCCTCTGGCTTGCAAACGGCAAGGCCATGATGACCGAGCTCTGCGGCGCGGAATGGCCCGGCACGGTCTACGGTCTGGTGTTCTCGCTGATTCATGTCGCAGCACCGGTCATCGGCGGTGCCTTTGTCCTCAATATTCTCATGAGCTTCCTGCCGAAGCTCCGGCTGGCGCTGATTGAAATTTTCAGCAGAAAGCGCAAAAAATACTACTTCAGCGAACTGAATGCCCGCTCCCTGACGCTTGCGGAGAGCCTTTGCAGCCCCGGTCAGGCCGCAGGCGGACCGTTCCGCCGTCCGTGCATCGTGTTCACTGACGCCTACCCCGACAGCGACGACGAGGGACGCTCCGAGCTGCTCTACGGCGCCCGTGCGATCGGTGCCATCTGCCTGAAGGAGGATCTGCTGCGCATCGTCAGCAGCAGAGGAAACGGCAGAACCAAGGAATATATCCTGATCGACGAAAACGAGCTCAACAACATCAAGACCTTCGCGGCGCTCGCCGCAGACGGGCTCTGTGAACGGCTCGACAGCACCGTCATCCGCATTTTCTACAGCAACGACTCCTTCTCCCTGACCGAGCGGCAGATCATCGAACGGATCCGCGCAGACTTTTCGCGCCGGTATCACGGCGACAAAGAGAAGGTCAATGCCCACGCCCCCGCCGTGGACCGCATCCGCGGCGCACAGAACATGATTTACCGCCTGCTGACCTGCGAGCCGCTCTATGAGCCGCTCCTTGCCGCACCCGATCCGGCGGCGTGCCGCACGCTCAATGTCGGCATCGTCGGCTTCGGCGGCATCGGCACGGAAATGCTGCTCGCGTCCTCATGGTGCGGACAGATGCCCGGCATCTCGCTCGGCATCAACACCGTGTCGCTCGAAAGCCTGTCAGACTTCTGCTGCAGGCTCGACCGCATCAATCCCGAGCTGCGGCAGAGCGCCGCGGCAGGCAGTCCGCTGCTCCGCGTCTATCCGGAGGACGGAAAGCCGCAGGTGCTGAACGATCCCTACATGACGCTGCGCTACTGCCGGGCGGATGTGTCGTCCGGCGACATCGCCGCGCTGACCTGTACGCAGATTCCCGCTCCGGACGGTCTTCCCGCCGCAGAGGAAAGCACGCTCCGGCTGATCGACTGTGACTATCTGCTCGTTTCGCTCGGCAGCGACGAACGGAACATCGAGACGGCAGAGCGGTTAAAGCGCGCCGCCGCCGCAGACCGTGTCCGCAGCGGCAGCAGCCGGCATCTGTTCATCGCCTGCGTCGTCTATGACACGGACCTCGCGGATACGCTCAACAGCAGCCCCGACAGCACCGGCGCATCCGGCAGCATGATCCGCACCAGAGCGGTCGGCAGCCTGCGGGATATTTACAGCTGCGACAACATTTTCCTCAAGAGCACCGAACAGACCGCCCAGATCCTGAACCGCAACTACGAGGTGCAGCAGGCATCCGATGTCGTCGGGGAAATGCTCCGCCGCGCCGAAAATGTCTACAACTATATGTCCAGCACGGCAAGGGCGGTTCACATCAAGTACAAGATCTTTGCCGCACTGCGCCGCATCCCGCAGAAAGCCGATGCGGAGGAGCTGCGCCGCCTTCTGACGGAGTTTACGGCATTCCGCACGGCAGAGGCGCTCTCGGCACCCGACGCCGTCCGGCTCCGGCAGGCACTCACCGAACGGTTCTCCGCGCTGCTGCAGCCCGGAACCGGCGTACCGCAGCTCAACGCGCTGCTCAGCTGGAACGAGCACCGGCGCTGGAATGCCTATATGCGTTCGGTCGGCTTCATGCACCGCGGCGACAGGCAGCCGAAGGACATCACCCTGCGGCTGCACCCGACCATCGTCGAGTCCGCAAACCCGCTGAATGCACAGCCCGGCCGCGCTGATCTGCTGGATGAAATCAGCGGCATCATGCAGACGGACTACAAACTCTACGACAATCCCCTGCGGGATCTCGAAATCCGCCGCAGCTGATGCGAAAGGAGCCTTTTTTCTGATGTATACGCCAAAACCGATTGATACCAGCGGCATTGAGCTGCCGGAGGACCTGCTCGCCCTGACCGAACAGATCGCGGAAAATGTCCACGAGGTCTGGGCGTCCGGCCGGCTCGCGGAGGGCTGGCGCTACGGCGAGGTGCGCGACGACCGCAGCATGGAAACGCCCTGTCTGGTCCCCTATGACGAGCTGACCGAGACAGAGCGCGACTACGACCGCCACACCGCCCTCGAAACGCTGAAAACCATCATCGCACTCGGCTACACGATTCAAAAGCGCAGCGAGCCCGCCGCAGATGCGGCAGACGACACATGAGCAGCGAAAAAACCGGTGTCCTGAGCCGGAAATGGTATCTCTACCTGACGGAATTCTTTGCCGGAATGTCCGTCATGGCCGTCGAGCTCGGTGCAAGCCGTCTGCTCGCGCCCTATTTCAGCTCCTCGCAGATCGTCTGGACCATCATCATCGGCACAATCATGATTGCCATGGCGCTCGGAAATGTCTGGGGCGGGCGCGCCGCCGACAAAAATCCGGATCCGGACCGGCTCTACCGCAGGATGCTCGTTGCGGCCGTCTGGATCGCGGCGATTCCGTTCTTCGGCAAGCTCGTGATCGCGGGCGTCTCGGCACTGCTCGTGCTGACCGTCAGCACGAATTTCCTCATCTGGGCGGCGTTTGCGACCTGCATGATCGTGTTTGTGTTCCCGCTCTTTCTGCTCGGCACCGTCACGCCCTCGCTCTGCCGCTACACCGTCAGCAATTTAAGCGACAGCGGCAAAACCGTCGGCACGCTCGGCGCCTTCAACACGATCGGCAGCATCATCGGCACCTTTGTCCCGACCTTTGTCTCGATTCCCGCAGTCGGCACCGCCGTGACCTTTCTGATTTTCTCCGGCGTACTGCTGCTGCTCGCGCTGATCTATTTCATCAGCCGGAAGAAATCCGCCGTACCGTGCGTGATTTCCGCGCTGCTCTTTGCGGGATGCTGCCTGCTCTCGACGCGCCTTGGCTTTGCGTTCTGGGAAAAGCGGCTCGCCTATGAGGGCGAATCCGTCTACAACTATTTGCAGGTCAAGGACGACGGGCAGCGCGTCGCGCTCTCGACGAATGTGCTGTTCGGCGTGCAGTCCGTTTATGTCAAATCCGGCGCACTGACCGGAATGTACTACGACTGTGCGATGGCCGCCCCGCTCATGACGGAGGACACGCCCGCCGGCAGAGATCTGCTCGTGCTCGGCATGGGAACCGGCACCTACGCATCGCAGTGCAGAAACCGCATCGGGAATCTCCGCGCAGAGGGCGTCGAAATCGACGAGCGGATCACCGCACTCGCACACGAATACTTCTCTCTGCCGGACAATGTGCCGGTCACGACCTATGACGGCCGCGCCTACCTCAATGTCATTGACAAGCAGTACGATGTCATCATGGTAGACGCCTATCAGGATATCACGATCCCGTTTCAGATGTCGTCCCGCGAGTTTTTCACGCTCGTGAAGCAGCATCTGAAGGAAAACGGCGTCATGGTCGTCAACATGAACATGAAATCCGACAGTGAAAACTGCATCAACGCCTGGCTGGCGGATACAATCGCCGCGGTATTCCCCTGTGTGTATACCGCCGATGTGCCGTACACGACAAACCGCGAGCTCTTCGCGGGCAGCTCCCCGGAAATGCTGCGCCGGTTTGACGAAAACCGTGCCGCGCTCACGGACACGGAGCTCTCTGAGCTGATGAACGGTGTCTCGGAGCGGCTGAAGCCGTATCAGAGCGGCGGACATCTGCTGACGGACGATCAGGCACCGGTTGAGCTGCTCGGAATGCAGGTCATCGACCGGCTGATTCAGGACGAGCTCGGCGCATACCGCGAAAAATTCCGCAGCGAAGGCATTTCCGGCCTGCTGCACTGAAACGCCCCGCGCAATCCCCGCAAAGAATCTGTGTCACAGGAGAAATCTATATGTTCTGGATGATCGTATTCGGCGGACTGATTCTGCTCGGCGCCGCAAGTGTTTTTTACCTGCTGACGCGCTTTCACCGCTTTGCGCCGATCGCACGGCTCGCAGAGCAGCACCGTGCGCTCTCCTGGCTGGCAGCGGCACTTCCGGTTCTCGCACTGTCCGGCTTCCTCTTTTTCAACATTTCCACTCTGATCGTCGTGCTGATTCACCTCATGGTGATCTGGATGCTCTGCGACCTGATCGGCCTGATCGTCCGGAAAATCGCCGGAAAGCCGCGGAACAGGCGCTATCCGGAGGGTATCTGCGCGATGCTTCTGACGGCAGGCGTGCTCTGCGCCGGCTGGTATTACGCGCATCATATCTATGAAACGCACTACCGCTTCACGACGGACAAAGCACTGGAAAACGGCTCCCTGCGCGTGGTTCTGATTGCGGACTCGCATCTCGGCATCACG
>JAILIG010000006.1 GCA_024695445.1 Oscillospiraceae bacterium | reverse complement strand
GACAGCATTCAGCCGATGATGCAGGCACCGTGTCCGGCCGCTCCGGACCGTGCGCAGTTCTGGGCGGATTTTGAACGGATGCCCTTTGACAGACTCTCTGCAAAATACGGAAAAGTCTCTCTGAAAATCAGAATCAAACGGAAGCTCAAAAAGCTGCTCGGTCGGCACTGAACGAAAGCCGGGAAAGGATACGGACGATGAAACGCGAAAAAATTACCGTTTACAATGCGTGGCGCGGAATCTGCGCACTCTTCATTCTGTTTTCACATATGTCCTTTGTCTCCGGCTCGGATAACCCGTTCTGGCACGGGTTCCACCGCACCGTCATGAGCCAGGGCTCGATCTGCTGCTCGTTCTTTTTCATCTGCTCCGGTTTCTTCCTGAATTACACATGGAAGCAGGAGCAGAGCTTCGGGCAGTACATCAAGGGCAAATTAAAGCGGATCTATCCGCTGGCGCTGCTGGTCTTTGTGATGGCGCTCGGCGTGAACCTGCTGCTCAATGACCAGAGCGGCGAGGTCGAGACGGCGGCGGTCGGCAGTGCGCCGTGGCTTTTCAATGTCGCGGCAAACCTGTTCCTGTTCAAGGCATTTATCCCGTTTGAATCGGTCTTTTATTCGTTCCACGGCCCTTCCTGGTATATCTCCGTGCTGTTTTTCTTCTATCTGTTTGCGTATCCGTTCCTGCACGGGCTTTATGGGAAGGACAGAAAGAAGTGGCGGAAGCTCATCGCTTATGTCTGCCTCGGCGCCTATGCGGCGGAGCTGATTGTCTGCATTGTCGTCCGGATGCAGTCCTACACGCATCTGTGGCTCTGCTATGTCAATCCGTGGTTCCGCATCTTCGGCGAGGGCTTTGCGGGCATCCTGCTCTGCGAGTATATGCCGGAGATTCAGGAGCGCCTCAAAAAGATTCCGGTGACGGCGCTGGAGCTCTGCGGCCTGCTGCTGTTCCTCGCCGGCATCCTGCTGCGCAATGTCGTGCATCTGCGTATTTATCCGGCATGGCTGCAAATCCTGTTCATGGGCAGCATTCTGCCTGCGTTCCGGAGCGGCAAGGGCAAATGCTCGGAGATTCTGAACAAAAAGCCGTTTTTGTTCCTCGGAGAGATCAGCTTTGAGCTCTATATGACACACGCCTTTGTGTATGAGGGCCTTCCGATTGCGTCGGGCTTTGCCAGCAAGGCGATGAAGCGCTTTCTGCTCCAGAACCCCGGCACCCGCTTCGTCATCACGCTGATTCTCTGCATTCTGTTTGCATGGGTTGTCCACCTGTTCATGAACTGGCTCAACAAAAAGGTTGTCAGCAAAATATGAACACGGGGGAAAAACGGAAAAAGCGGTTGCTCATTGCCGCCTCTGTCTGTTATCTTGTGCTGGTTTTGCTTGTGACACTTTACCGGGACTTCGGCAAACAAAAGCTGATTCTGACGCCCTTCTGGGAATGGGTGCAGCTGGTGCGGTCGGGCTTCCGGCTCCACTGGATCCTGCAAATCGGGCTGAATATCCTGATGCTGGTACCCTTTGGCTTTCTGCTGCCGCAGCTTTTTGTGAAATGCCGTTCCCTCCTTTCGACGGCGGCCGCGGGCGTGCTGTTCTCGGTGCTGATTGAGGTGACGCAGTATGTACTCAAGCGCGGCTTTACGGAAACCGACGATGTCCTGCACAATGCGGCGGGGGCGGTCATCGGCTATCTGCTGTACCGGCATTTTTCGGGGCGGCGGAAGAACTGAACATCTGCCGCAGGGAGCACAAATACATGGAACAGCAAGCATACCGGACAGCGGCACTGCAAATGATCGCGCTGGTGCGCTGTGCCGTCAACGGCACGGTGCCGGATTTTTCTGAAACAGGGGAGCCGGATCCGGCGGCGCTGCTGGCCGTCTGCCGGTCACATGATCTGACGGCGTGTACGGCATATGCGCTGGAAGCCGCCGGCCGGTCAGACGCCGCATTCAGAGAGGAAAAGGAAAAGGCAGTGCGAAAAAGCATCCTGCTGGATGCTGACCGCAGGCAGATCTGTGCGCGGCTGGAGGCGGAGCGGATCTGGTATCTGCCGCTCAAAGGCAGCCTGCTGAAGGACTGGTATCCAAAGCTCGGAATGCGCCAGATGTCAGACAATGACATTCTGTTTGATCCGGCTGCAAGGACGCGTGTGCGTGAGATCATGACGGAGCTCGGCTTTTCGTGCAGTCATTTCGGCAGCGGCAATGTCGATGCCTATGAAAAGCCGCCGGTCAGCAGCTTTGAGATGCACATTTCGCTCTATAAGCCGGATGAGGAGCCGCAGTTTGCGGCATATTTCAGCCGGCGCACCGCGGAAATGCTCCTGCCGGATTCCGACGGCGGGTACGGGCGGCATCTTTCGGCGGAGGACTTTTACCTCTATTTCCTGAGCCATGCGTACAAGCATTATCACCACGGCGGCACCGGTGTCCGCACTTTGCTCGATGTCTATATCTTTCTGCGGAAATTTGAGCAGACGCTGGATGTCCAGTATCTCAGACGGGAGCTGGAAGTGCTCTCGCTGACGGAATACGAGCGGGAGACCAGAGCCCTCGCGCAGACGGTCTTTTCCGGCAAAGAGCCGGATGCGGCGCAGCAGCGCCTGCTCGATTACTATATCTTCTCCGGCACCTACGGCACCGTTTCCCATGAAGCGGCAAACCGTCTGCAGGAGTTTGAAGGCTCAAAGGCCAGGTATCTCTTTCGCCGCGTCTTTCCGCCGATGGACTGGATTCGCCGCAATTATCCGTTTTTCTACCGCCACAAGGCACTGATTCCGGTGCTCTGGGTGATTCGCCCGATCCGCGGGCTGTTCTGCCGTTTTCCGAAGCTCCGTGCAGAGCTTCGGGGACTGAAGCAGGACGGAATACAGGCATCTCCTCAAAGCCGCCATTCCGAAAAATGAACGACCAGATAAGGAGTTCCGAAATGAAGCAACAGATTATCGAAATGCTGCATATGCTGCATCAGGGGCATATCGTTTCTCATATGGCAGACCTTACCGAAGCAGAGCAGGAAAAGCTGATTGCCCAGATCGGCGCGCTGGACCTCTCGGTTCTCGACCTGGAGGACGCCGCGGAGCAGCGCGGAAAATTCGATCCGCTCTATGCGATGACGCTGGAGGAGATCGACCGCTGCCGCGGGCAGTACACAAAAACCGGTCTGGAGGCCATCCGCAGCGGAAAGGTCGGCGCCGTGCTGCTGGCCGGCGGACAGGGAAGCCGGCTCGATTTTGAGCACCCGAAGGGGATGTTCCGGATCGGCGTGGAGCGTGAGCTGTATATCTTTGAGTGCCTGATTCAGAATCTGCTCGAAGTCACGAGGCAGGCGGGCTCATGGGTGCCGCTCTTTGTCATGACCAGCATCGACAACAATCTCGAAACACGCGAATTCTTTGCAAAGCACAAGTATTTTGGATACAGCGAGGACAATGTCTGGTTCTTCATGCAGGAGCAGCTCCCGACGGTGGACACCGAGGGCAGACTGATGCTCTCCGGCCGGGGGACGATCTCGACCGCCCCGAACGGCAACGGCGGCTGGTATGCCTCAATGGAAAAGACCGGCATCTTAAAGGTTGTCCGGAACGCGGGCATCGAGTGGCTGAATGTCTTTGCCGTGGACAATGTGCTGCAGCGGATTGCGGATCCGTGCTTCATCGGCGCCGTGATCGAGTCCGGCAAGGTCTCCGGCGCAAAGGTCGTTGCCAAGGCCGCTCCGGAGGAAAAGGTCGGCGTGCTGTGCCTTGAGGACGGCAAGCCCTCGATTGTCGAATATTACGAGATGTCCGATGAAATGCGGTATCAGCGGGAACCGGACGGCTCGCTCTCTTATAATTACGGCGTGATTCTGAACTATCTGTTCCATGTCGGGCAGCTCAACAGCACCCTTTCGGTGAAGCTCCCGCTGCACCGTGCATTCAAAAAGATTCCCTATATGAACGGGGACGGGCAGATGGTCCGGCCGGAGGAGCCGAACGCCTACAAGTTTGAAACGCTTGCACTGGATATGGTGCGCTTACAGGAAAACTGCCTCGCCTACGAGGTGGACCGCAGCCGCGAGTTTGCACCGGTCAAGAACAAGACCGGCGTCGATTCCGTTGATACGGCAAGAGAACTGCTGCGGCTGAACGGCATTCCGCTGTAAGACATCATCCGTTGCCATAAAAACGGCAGCAGTACCGCGCAAAACGGGACTGCTGCTCTGTGCTTAAAGGAGTCTTTTTTCATGTCCTGGGAACAATCTGCAATCTTTTACCACATCTATCCGCTGGGACTCTGCGGAGCCCCCTGGAACAATCCCGGCGGCGAGCCGGTCAGCCGGATCCGGCAGATCATCGGCTGGATCCCGCACCTGAAGCGCCTGCACATCGGCGCGGTCTATTTCAGCCCGCTGTGGGAGTCCGGCACACACGGCTACGACACCCATGACTACACGGTTTTAGACCGCCGTCTCGGCACAAACGACGACTTTGCCGCGGTCTGCGATGCGCTGCACGAAAACGGCATCCGCGTCGTCGTGGACGGCGTGTTCAATCATGTCGGACGGGGCTTTTTCGCTTTTCAGGATGTGCTGAAAAACGGGCAGTCCTCGCCGTATTGCAGCTGGTTCTGCAATCTGTGGTTCGGCGGCTCAAACCGCTTCGGCGATCCGTTCTCGTATGAATCGTGGCACGGCTGCGAGGAGCTGGTCAAGCTCAACCTGTCAAATCCCGATGTCGTGAGACATCTCGAAGACGCGGTGCTCGGCTGGATGGACCGCTTTCACATCGACGGCATCCGCTTTGACGCCGCAGACTGCATCGACAAGGGATTTTTCCGGCATATCCGGCAGATCACGAAGTCGAAAAATCCGGACTTCTGGCTCATGGGCGAGCTGATCCACGGCAATTACGCGCAGTACGCAAACCCCGATATGCTCGATTCCGCGACGAATTACGAGTGCTGGAAGGGCATTTGGTCGTCGCACAATGACAAAAACTATTTTGAGATCAACTACGCGATGAACCGGCAGAAGGACATTTACCCCGGCCTGTCCCTGTATAATTTTGCCGACAACCACGATGTCACGCGGCTGGCCTCACAGCTTCACGACAAACGGCATCTGCCGCTCGTGTACGCGCTGCTCTACGCGATGCCAGGCATCCCGTCGGTGTACTACGGCTCGGAGTGCGGCATCGAGGCGGTGAAGCAGCAGGGCTCGGACGAAAATCTGCGTCCGGCGCTGACCGTTGAGGAGCTGAATCCGGCGCAGAACCCGCTCTGTCAGTACCTCTGCACGCTCGGTGCGGCCTATGAAAGGCTGGAGGCGCTGCATACGGGCAGCTTTGTGACGGTCGAGGTGCGCAATCAGCAGCTCTGCTTCCGGCGCGGAGAGGGAGACGGCGCGGTCTACTGTCTGCTGAATTTGCAAGACTGCCCCTCCGAGCTGCCGCTGCCGGCGGATGGTGCGGGCTGGTACGATCAGATCACGGGACAGGCCGTTTCCGCGGGACGCGTGACGGTTCCCGCCTTTTCGGCCATGTGGATTGCAAAGCAGGTGCCGGGCGAGCCGGCAGAGCCGCAGCCGGAAGCCGCCGCGCAGACCGTTTTCGCCCCGCAGCACACGGAGCCGGAAGCAGTTCCGGAGCCGGAGCAGCCGGCGCCTCCCGCCGCACTGTCTGCCGCGGAGCTGATCGGAATGCTGGCAAAGCTCCGCCGCGGCATGACAGGGGAGGAGGCAGCCGCCGTCCTCGGCTGCGAGCCGGAGCGCCGGACATCCGGCCGAAATCCGGTGCTGGTCTTTTCGTTTGCGGGCGGCACGGAGCTGGTGCTGACCGGAGATCCCGTCCTGACGGCGGCGCTTTACCGGACAGGCACGGCAGCAGCGGTGTCCGTGGACTTGATGCCGGCTGACTGACCGCACACCCCTTAAAAATACTTCCGGACAGACTGAGCCCCCGCCGTTTGGCAGGGGCTCACGGTTTTTTTGTGTGGCGGAATTATCAGATGTGCGCCGCAACGGCCGCAAACAGCAGCAGAACGACCAGCAGTCCGAAGTTGACCGCCGTAAAGGAGCGGAAATACCGTCCGGTCTGCGCGCCCTCGGCCTTGCGGTAAAACTGGAACGAGATCAGGCTGGCCAGCGACGCGATCATCGTGCCAAGGCCGCCGAGATTGGCGCCAAGCAGCAGCGCTTTGCCGTTTTCCGTAAAGCCCGCCAGCATGACCGCCGCCGGCACATTGCTGATGCCCTGCGAGAGCAGAACGGATACCGCCAGCTCCCTGCCGGCAAGCAGCCGCCGCAGCAGGCTGCTGACGGCCTCCACCCTTGCGACATTTCCGACAAAGACGAAGAAGCAGACAAAGGTCGCAAGCAGTGCGTAATCGACTTTTTTCAGCAGCGAACGGTCAACGGCCAGTGCCGTCCCGACTGCCACGATCAGCACGGCCCAGTCCGGAATCAGCCGGAACACGCAGAGCAGACAGACGAAAAACAGTGCGAGATAGGCGGCCGTTTTTCCGCGGGGGAGCGTCCGCTTCTCCGGCTTGCCCGCTTCGCAGGGCGTGCGCGGGAGCAGCAGACAGAGCAGCATCAGGCAGATGAGGCTCAGCACGCCGTAGGGCAGCAGCACGCGCAGAAATTCGCCGGCGGTGAGCCGGTAGCGGTCATACAGAAAGAGATTCTGCGGGTTGCCGACCGGCGTCAGCATACTGCCGAGATTGGCGGCAGCCGTTTCCAGCACGACGGTCAGGATGCGGCTTTTTTCGTCGGGGATCCGGCGAAAGACCAGCAGTGTCATCGGGACAAAGGTCAGCAGCACGACATCGTTCGTCACGAGCATGGACGAGAAAAAGCAAATCAGCATCAGAATGCAGCCGAGCCGCCGGACATTGCCCGCACGGATGAGCAGCGCATCGGTCACGGCGTCAAAAAGCCCGACCGAGCGCACGCCCGCGACTGCCGTCATCAGGCCGAACAACTGAATCAGCACGGTGCAGTTGATGTAGCCGGCGTATGCGCCGTCCGGCGGGATGAAGAACACCGTCACAAGTGCCGCGCAGAACGCGATGACCAGCACCGGCTGCGCCCTGAACAGAGCTTTGAGGCGGTTCATGTCGCGGACGCCTCCTCTTTGGCGGGCTCTGCGAGCTCCAGACGCTGCACCTGCTCCAGTCTGCGGTTGATTGCTCTGGTGCGTGCGCCGATGAGCTGGTCGAGGTCCTTGCCGGCGAGCTCCAGACGCCGCTGCGTGCTGGTGAGCACCGTCTCAAACTGTTCAAACTCGGTCTTGACGCCGCCCAGGATCTCCCAAACCTGGTCGGACTGCCGCTGGATCGCCAGCGTCCGGAAGCCCATGTAGAGCGCATTGAGCATCGCGGCCATCGTTGAGGGGCCCGCGAGCGTCACGCTGTATTTCTGCTGTAGAATTTCCGGCATTCCGAGCATGACCGCCTCGGAGTACAGCCCCTCAAAGGGCAGGAACAGGATGCCGAATGCCGTTGTTTCCGGCTCGCGGATGTATTTTTCGCGGATGTCCTTTGCAAAGGCCTGAAGCCGCTGACGCAGCACGCCGGCGGCGGCATCCGCGGCGGCCTTGTCGCCCGATTCCTGTGCGTCGAGCAGTGCGGTGTAGCAATCCGCTGGGAATTTGGAATCAATCGGCAGATAGACGGCGCGGCCGTCGTCGGCAGGCAGCCGGACGGCAAATTCCACGCGCCTGCCGCTGCCCGGTACGGTCTCGACATTGCATTCATACTGCCCCGGCGCGAGAATGTCCGACAGGATGCTGTGCAGCTGGATTTCGCCGAGTGTGCCGCGTGTTTTGACATTGGAGAGGACGCGCTTCAGCCCGCCGACATCGGCGGCGAGCGTTTTCATCTCGCCGAGCCCGCGGTAGACCGCTTCGAGGCTTTCGGAGACGCGCTGGAAGCTCTCGGTCATTTTGGCGTCGATGTGAGACTGCAATGTGTCATCCACGGTCGTGCGGATTTCTCTCAGACGCTTGTCGCTGTGGTCGCGCAGCAGCTCCAGCTGTCCCTCCAGCGTCTCGCGCAGTCCGGTCATGGAGCGGGCGTTCTGGGCTTCGAGCCCGCGGATGCGCTCCTCAAACTGTTTGAGCTGTACGGCAGTCGTGTCGCGTGTCTGTGCCTGATTCTGCGAGAGGCTGTCCGACATCATCTGCATGGAGAGCCGGATGGTCTCGTTGGTATTCGCCGTCTGCTCGGAGCGCAGACGCTGCTCCTCCTGCTGCATCTGTTTCACGGCCTCGCGCAGGGCTTCCGCCGGGCGTTCCCCGCTGAATCCGCGCAGACGCCAAAGCAGGTACACCTGCACGCCTGCCAGCGCGAGTACGGCAATCAGCAGGACGATTTCCGGAACGGTCATTGTGCGGCGCCGTCCTTTCCTGCATAGGCGGCGCGGTGCCGTTCGATGAACTCCGCCTGATACTGTCTGCGGTAGGCGATGCGGCTCTCTGCCCATGCCTCGTAGCCGCCCCAGCGCGGATCGGTTTCGGCGGCCTCATCGTTGACGCCCTGCGTGCTGAAGCTGAATACTGCCGTGCCGTCCGGCAGCATCGTGAATTCGATCTCGCGGCGCTGTCTGCCGGTGTAGCCCTCGATCCAGCCCATCGCCGTGAAGCTGCGGGGCGTGTCCTCCGAGAACATGACCTGATTCATGTCCGCGTGGGTGTCGGTCGTCTCGCGGACGCCGCCCAGATGATAGACGGCGGTGTCGGCATCGGTCATCGTGAAGGATTTGCCGTTCGGATGCGGATCGGCGCGCAGACCGCCGTCGTCGGTGATGACCGCGTCGCAGATCGTCACGAGCTCAAAGTCCGCAAAGGCCTTGCGCACCCACTTGGGCTGCGTGGTTTCCGGCGGGGCAAATTCACAGAAATCCCCGACCGGCAGGCAGAGCGCGTCCAGCACGGCGAAAAGCCTTGCCTTGACGGCCGGCAGATCGGCATTTTTCCGCTCACAGAGGAGCCATTCGCCGTCGCCCGTCACGCCGTCCTTCTTCCAGCGGCTGTATTCCGCGCACATGGCTTCCCGTGCGGCATAGCTGTCTTCGAGATCGCAGTCCAGCCGCTGCATCGTGCCGTAGAAGCAGTCATAGTGCAGAATGACAAAGAGAAAATTGACGAGCTCGGTCAGCTCGTCGGTGTCCAGCGTACCGGCCTGCTCCGCGGCGAGCATTTTCTGCATCGCACGGCCGAGCTCCGCGGTGACGCCGGCGTCGTCCGAGCGGCTCAGCGCACGGCGGATCTGTTTTAAGCTGCAAAACTCCTCCAGGCGGCTCAGCATCGCCTGATAATCGTCCTTCATGTTCATTGCCTTGACCTCCGTTTTCTGCATTTTGCATACAGATTAAAGTATATCACAGAACCCCCCGAATGTCAAGCGGACGCGGGGGACGCTTGCAAAAAAACGGACTTTGTGCTATAATATATGTATCTGCGCGCAGGCGCTTGATCCGCATTCTGCAAGGAGGAAAAATTATGAAAGCAGTCATCACCGTCATCGGCCACGACACGGTCGGCATTCTGCATAAGGTCAGCGGCATCTGTGCCGAAAACAACGCCAATGTCATTGAGGTCACGCAGAGCGTTCTGCAGGACCTGTTTGCCATGTTCATGCTCGTGGACATCCGCAGCCTGAGCTGTGAGTTCTCCGCGCTGTCCGAGTCGCTGACGGCACTCGGCAAGGAGCTGGGGCTCTCGATTCATGTCATGCACGAGGATATTTTCAACTCGATGCACCGCATCTGACAGGAGGAACACAGTATGCTCAATACCTCGGATATTCTCGAAACGATCCGCATGATTCAGGACGAATGTCTGGACATCCGCACGATCACGATGGGCATTTCGCTGCTGGACTGCTGCTCGGAGGACATGGATACGCTCTGTGACCGCGTCTACGACAAAATCACGCGGCGTGCCGAGCATCTGGTCGCGGTCGGCAGGCAGATTGAGACGGAGTACGGCATTCCGATCATCAACAAGCGCATTTCCGTCACGCCCGCTGCGATGCTCGTCGCGGCGACGAGAGGCGGCGATCCCGTCCGGCTCGCACACGCGCTCCAGCGTGCCGCAGAAGCCACCGGCGTCAACTTCATCGGCGGATTCTCCGCGCTGGTTCACAAGGGCTTTTCCGCCGGCGACGAGGCACTGATCCGCTCGATCCCGCAGGCACTTGCCGAGACAGCGAATCTCTGCTCCTCGGTCAATGTCGGCTCGACCAAGGCCGGCATCAACATGGACGCCGTCCGGCTCATGGGCGAGGTCATCCGCGAGGCCGCGGAGCGCACCGCCGATCAGAGCTGCTTCGGCCCCGCAAAGCTCGTCGTCTTCTGCAACGCGCCGGAGGACAATCCCTTTATGGCGGGCGCCTTCCACGGCCCCGGCGAGCCAGACTGCGAGGTCCATGTCGGCGTTTCCGGTCCCGGCGTGGTCCGTGCGGCCATCGAAAAATACCCCGATGCGTCCATTGACGAGCTCGCAAACATCATCAAGCGCACGGCATTCAAGATCACGCGCATGGGACAGCTGGTCGGCACCAAGGCATCCCAGATGCTCGGCGTTCCGTTCGGCATCGTCGATCTCTCGCTCGCCCCGACGCCGGCTGTCGGCGACTCTGTGGCGCATATCCTCGAAGGCATGGGCCTTTCCGTCTGCGGAATGCACGGCACGACCGCTGCGCTGGCACTGCTCAACGATGCCGTCAAGAAGGGCGGCGTCATGGCTTCTTCGAGTGTCGGCGGACTTTCCGGTGCATTCATCCCCGTCTCGGAGGATGCCGGCATGATCGCCGCGGCGGAAGCCGGCGTGCTCTCGCTCGAAAAGCTTGAAGCGATGACCGCGGTCTGCTCCGTCGGCCTTGACATGATCGTCATTCCCGGCGATACGCCCGCCTCGACCATCTCCGCCATCATCGCGGATGAAGCGGCCATCGGCATGGTCAACAGCAAGACGACTGCCGTCCGCGTCATCCCGGCAATCGGCAAAAAAGAGGGCGAATCCCTCGACTTCGGCGGACTCTTCGGCGTCGGCCCCGTCATGTCCGTGCGCGGCGAGAGCGCGGAAAAGTTCATCGCACGCGGCGGCAGAATCCCTGCGCCGATGCAGAGCCTGAAAAACTGAACGGTCAGAAAGGAGCATCCCCGTGAATCATGAGCTGTTTGATCTCTGCCGCGAAAAATACGGCAAAAATGCGGTTTATCTGACACCTGCATCCGATGCGGCAGCATCGCGCACGCATCTGGGCGGTGCTCCGCTTCTGCCTGCTGATTTTGAATACCCGGTCTACACCGGAGAAGGCACGGACGGCCTCAAAACACGCCCGCTGAGTTTTCTGGCACAGGTTGACTGTGCGGAAATTCACGCGCTCGACCGGGACGCGCTGCTGCCCGACCGCGGCATCCTGAGCTTCTTCTACGAGCAGGATACGCAGTGCTGGGGCGATGAACAGGAAGACGCGGGCTGTGCGCGTGCATACTGGTTTGAAGATGTGGAGGCGCTTCGTGAAACGCCCCTGCCGGACTCGCTTGACGCGGAATACCGTCTGCCGCTGATTCCGGTGCAGCTTCAGGCCGCATCCGAGCTGCCGGAGCATGAGGAATTCGGCGAAGAAGAGATCCCGGAGCTGGAACAGCTCACGGAAGAGGACGGCGCATATGAGGAGTTCGTCGAAGTTCGCTCGGAATATCACGGATATCCCCGCATCAAGCTGCTTGGCTATGCCGACATCATTCAGAACGATATGAAATCCGTGTGCGTCAAATCCACGAATCCGAAATTCCGGATCACGGACTGGGGCGGCGTGACCGAGGCATTCCGTGCGGAATACTGGGCGGAACGCGATGACTGGATGCTGCTGTTCCAGTTTGACAGCTTGGAATACGGCGACTTCTCGCTGGTGTTCGGAGACTGGGGCCGTCTTTATTTCTGGATCCGGAAAAGCGATCTTGCAAAGCGCGACTTTTCCCGTATCTGGATGGTTCTGCAATGCTATTGAACGGCTTTTCTCCGTTGAGACAGCAGAACTGATTTTTACCAAAGGAAGCGAAATTCATGCGAAAGAAAAACCGCATTTCCGCAGTGCTGACTGCGGCAATGCTCAGTCTGACGCTGCTGACCGGATGCGGGATGCAGCAGATTTTACCGGAATCCTCCGCTGTTTCTGAGGTGACGGTTTCCGAAACCGGTTCGACAGCGGCCGGCACCGACCTGTCGGACGATCCGCAGACCGGACTGACCGGCAGCACATCGGACGCCCTGACCGAACAGACCGGACTGACGGAACAGACCGCGCAGACCGGACAGACCGGCAGTACGGCAACCGCGGGCGGCTCCGGCGGCACGGGAAAGCCCGTCACCAGGCAGCAGGGCACTGTCACCGCAGCGCGCACGACGGCTGATTCGGAATCCGGCACCGTCACGACGGCAAACGCCTCGTTGCCGAAAAGTCCGGAGGAGATTCTGAGCGGCATGACGCTGGAGCAGAAGGCCGCACAGATGATGCTGGTCGGCATCACGGACGCCAAGGTCGCGCAGCAGGCGGCGGCAGACGGTGTCGGTGCGCTCTGTATGTTCGCGCTGCCATACAAGAACAAGACCAAAGCGCAGGTCCGCGAAATGCACGCCGCCATTCAGAAAAAGGCCGCGATCCCGATGATTATTTCCGCGGACGAGGAGGGCGGCACGATCAACCGCGTCAGCCTCAACAAAAATCTGCGCTCCTCTCCCTTCCCGAGCGGCAAGGAGCTCTTTGCTGCCGGCGGCTGGACGGCTGTCATCAGCGGCACAAAGGAAAAGTCCGATCTGCTGCTCGATCTCGGACTGAATGTCAATCTGGCGCCGGTCTGCGATGTTCCGCTCAGCAGCAAAAACTATATCTATAACCGCTGCTTCAGTCTGGACGCGGGCGAAACCGCCGAATATATCGGCAAGGTCGTCACGGAAATGAAAAAGGACGGGCTCGGCTCCGTGCTGAAGCACTTCCCCGGCTACGGCGGCAGCGTGGACACCCACAAGCAGACCGGCTACGACAGCCGCGATTACAGCGCCTTTGAAAACGGCGACTTTCTGCCCTTTATCGCGGGCATCCGTGCCGGCGCGGACGCGGTCATGGTCAGCCACAACATCGTAAAATGTATGGACGACAAGAATCCGGCATCGCTCTCTCCGGCAGTTCACCGCATTCTGCGCAATACGCTCGGATTTGACGGCGTAGTTATCTCGGATGACCTCGGCATGAACGCGATCACGCTCTTTACCGGCGGCAAAAATCCCGCCGTCGCGGCCGTGCAGGCCGGAAATGATCTCGTAGCCTTTGCGGACTACAAAACCTCGGTCGCTGCTATCGTAAAGTCGGTGAACGGCGGACAGATTCCGCAGTCGCAGATTGATGCGTCCGTGCTGCGCATTCTCCGCTGGAAGCGCTCGCTCGGACTGCTGTGATGAACTGAATCGAATACCCCGAAAAAAAGCGGGCTGTGACTGCACACGGAGTTTTCCGTGCAGCATCACAGCCCGTTTCCTTTTTCAGCGATTACTTTTTGATGTGAAATGCGCTCATGCCCGGATAGCAGGCGCTTTCGCCGAGCTCCTCCTCAATGCGGAGCAGCTGATTGTACTTTGCAACGCGCTCGGAGCGGCTCGGTGCGCCGGTCTTGATCTGGCAGGTGTTCAGCGCAACGGCAAGGTCTGCAATGGTGGTATCGGCCGTTTCGCCGGAGCGGTGCGAGGAAATGGCCGTATAGCCGGCAGCGTGTGCCATTTTGATTGCTTCCAGCGTCTCCGAAACAGAGCCGATCTGGTTTAGCTTGATGAGAATGGAATTGCCCGCGCCGAGCGAAATGCCCTTGGACAGACGCTCCGTATTGGTCACGAACAGGTCATCGCCTACAAGCTGTACCTTTTTGCCGATCTTTTCCGTCATTCTCTGCCAGCCTTCCCAGTCCTCCTCGTCCAGACCGTCCTCGATGGAGATGATCGGATACTTGTCAACGAGGGATTCCCAGTGCGCGATCAGCTCATCGGAGGTGAACTCTTTGCCGGATTTCGGCTGCTTGTAGAAGCCCTTGCCCTTTTCGGATTTCCACTCGGAGGATGCCGCGTCCATTGCGATCATGAAGTCCTTGCCCGGCTCAAAGCCCGCCGCCTTGATCGCTTCGAGGATCTTCTCGATCGCTGCTTCATCGCTGTCGAGTTTGTTCGGTGCAAAGCCGCCCTCATCGCCGACGGCCGTCACATCGCCCATGTCCTTGATGAGCTTTTTCAGCGTGTGGAACACCTCTGCGCACCAGCGGAGCGCCTCCTTGAAGGAAGGTGCGCCGACCGGCATAATCATGAATTCCTGCGTATCGACCGCGCTGTCTGCGTGTGCGCCGCCGTTGAGAATATTCATCATCGGGACGGGCAGCTTCGTGCCCTGAATGCCGCCGAGGAATCTGTAAAGCGGCAGGCCGAGTGCCGCGGCGGCGGCTCTTGCGGATGCGATTGAAACCGCGAGAATCGCGTTTGCGCCGAGCCCAGACTTATCTTTGGTGCCGTCAGCCGCAATCATTGCCTTGTCGATTGCGTAGATGTCAGAGGCGTCCATGCCGGTCAGCACCTCGTTGATCGTGGTGTTGATGTTTTCGACAGCCTTCTGCACGCCCTTGCCGAGGTAGCGGGACTTGTCGCCGTCGCGCAGCTCCAGTGCCTCAAATTCGCCTGTCGAAGCGCCGCTGGGGGCGGTTCCTCTGCCGACGGTTCCGTCCATGAGGTAAACCTCAGCCTCCACAGTCGGATTGCCGCGGGAATCGAGAATCTCTCTGCCGACAACTTTTTCGATCGTCAAGTATTCCATAATCATACTCCTTTTCTGCCGGAAACCGGCCTGATATCATACTATGATACACATGAAAGCTCATGTTATACCCGGGTGCAGACTCACAGGGCAAAGGGGGGACACTTCCCTTTGCTTTGCTGGGAGAATTGCCGTTAGCATACGCTAACTGCATATGATTATACCATATCCGGACAGATTTGTCAAGACGGGCAGGCGTGGCGAACCGGCTGTTTCGGCCAGAGTCCTGCAAAAAAATACTTGAACAAACCGGCCTGCAATTCATTCCTTTTGACGGTATGCAGCCGGACCGGACAAATTACGAACCCGGAAAGGAGCGCGGAGCAGGCGGTTCTGCGGCCGTGCTTTTGTGATAAATGCCGATATCCATAATCCGTTTCCGCCGTATTTTGTATCTCATCAGTAAACATTGTTCACGCATCTTGACAAGCGGCCGGTTTTGTGGTATTCTATGTGTGTAAACAGTGTTCATTTACGACGGGAGGAGGCTTTCCGATGCCGAAAGACAAGACCGAAGCGCACGAAAAAATCATCGCAGCCGCTGTTCGTGAATTCATGGAATACGGCTTTGAGAACGCCTCCATGCGCAGAATTGCGGCCGAGGTCGGGCTGACTGTCGGCGCGCTGTACCGGCATTTTCCGAACAAAGAGGAGATGTTTGCGGCGCTGGTAGAACCTACAATCAGCGAGCTGATGGCAAAATATCAGGCGTTCTGCGAGCAGGGCTATGAGGTCATGAAGCGCGGCGATGTGCAGCAGCTCTGGAAGGAGAGCGAAAGCGAAACGAAGTGGCTGATGTCCTTTATCTACGATCATTTTGATGCATTCAAGCTGCTGATCTGCCGTGCGCAGGGAACCAGATTCGAGTGCTTTGTTCACGATATGGCACTGCTGGAGGAGCGCTCCACGCTCGATTATTTTGAGCGCATGAAGCAGTACAATATGACCGTCAACGAGCTCTCACAGCAGGAATTTCATATGCTGGTGACGGCGAATGTGTCCGCGCTGTTTGAGGCGGTGATCCACGATTTCAGCCGTGAGGAAGCCATGCACTATGCGGAAACGCTGAACGCGTTCTTTTCGGCGGGCTGGAAAAAAATACTCGGCATCTGATGCCGGTTATTTTTTGATATATAGTTAGCCTTAGCTAACGAAATGAGGAGGAGCATCATGGAAAACACAAAAAAGCGCTCTGCAATCAGCTGGGTGGTTGAATTTGCAGGGCAAAAAAAGCTCAATTACATATTGAGCGTCGTGCTGGCAATGTGCAAGGTCGTGTTCGGGCTGATGCCATACCTGTATATGGCGGATATTGTGAAAAAGCTGCTTGAAATGCACGCAGGTACGCTTGAAAAGGATATGTCGCTGCTGACTGCAAGCATCGTGAAAATGGCAGTATTCTGGCTGCTGTGCCGTGTCTGCCATGCGATTTCGACGACACTTTCCCACGCGGCGACCTTTGAGGTGCTGGCCAATATCCGCCGGCAGCTCACCGAAAAGCTCTCAAAGCTGCCGCTCGGCTCGGTGCTGTCGCAGTCCAGCGGTACCTACAAAAACATCATCTGCGAGCGCGTGGATTCGATCGAAACAACGCTGGCGCACATCATTCCGGAGGTGCTGTCCAACGCCTTTGTGCCGGTCGCGCTCATCATCTACATGATGACAATTCACTGGAAATTAACGCTGATTTCTCTGGTCTGCGTGCCGGTCGGCGCGGCGTTTTTCATGCTGATGATGGCCGGCAGTCAGGAAAGCTATGAAAACACGGTCGTCAAGACGAAAAAGCTGAATGACACCGCCGTCGAATACATCAACGGCATCGAGGTCATCAAGGCGTTCGGCAAGGCGAAAACCTCGTATGAAAAGTTCGTGATTGCGGCAAAAGAGGGCGCGGACTGCTTCATCGACTGGATGCGCCGCTGCAATCTCTGGCAGAATCTCTCTCTGCTGATTATGCCGTATTTCCTGCTCGGACTGCTGCCGTTCGGCGCGCTGTTTTACATGAAGGGCACGGTCTCCGGCGCGGATTTATTGATGCTGATTATCCTCTCGCTCGGTCTGGTTTCGCCGTTCATGACGATTGCGTCCTATTGGGACGGCATTGCAAAAATGGGAACGATCATCGGCGAGGCAACAGAGATTCTGGAGCGTGACGAGCTGATTCGTCCTGCAAAAATGACGGAAACGCCGAACGGCACCGACATCGTGCTGCGGGATGTGCATTTCGGATACAAGGATGAGGAGATTCTGCACGGCATAAATCTGAATATCAGGCAGGGAACGGTCAATGCGCTGGTCGGGCCGTCCGGCTCGGGCAAATCCACGATTGCAAAGCTGATTGCATCGTTCTGGGATGTAAACAGCGGCAGCATTTCTTTCGGCGGGGTGGATATCCGCGACATTCCGCTCACGGACTACAACCGGAATATTGCCTATGTCTCGCAGGACAACTACCTGTTCGATGAAACGATCATGGACAATATCCGCATGGGCAATCTGAATGCGACCGATGAGGAAGTGATGAACGCGGCAAAGGCCTGCGGCTGCCACGACTTCATCATGCAGCTTGAACACGGCTATCAGACCGTTGTCGGCGGCGCGGGCGGACATTTGTCCGGCGGCGAGCGGCAGCGCATTTCGATTGCCAGAGCGATGCTGAAAAATGCGCCGGTCATCATTCTCGATGAGGCAACGGCGTATACCGATCCGGAGAATGAAGCGCTGGTGCAGACCTCCGTCGCAAAACTGGTACAGGGCAAAACGCTGCTTGTCATTGCGCACAGACTGTCCACGATTGCGTCCGCCGATCAGATCATTCTGATCAATCACGGAACGGTTGAAGCAGCAGGCACGCAGGAAGAATTGCTCGCCAAATCGCCGCTATATCGGCAGATGTGGGAAACGCATATGGCAGTAAAGGAGAGTGCATGATGTTTACGACACTGAAACGCTTTTTTGATTTCTGCAATGAAGAAGACCGGAAAAAACTGTATCTCGCAATCGCGCTCGGCACGGTCAAGGCAATCTTTGCGGCGCTGCGTATCTCGGCAATCGGCGTGATTGTCATGGGCATTCTCGACGGGAATATGACGAACAAAAACATCTGGGCTGCGGTTGCAATTCTCGCGACATCGTTGCTCGGACAGCTTCTCATCAATCTGAAAACGACAATGCTGCAAACGGAAGCGGGCTACCACTCCTGCTCGAACAAGCGCATCGAAATTGCGGAGCATCTGCGCTATCTGCCGATGGGCTATTTCAATGACAACAGCCTCGGACATATCACAAGCGTAACCACCAACACAATGGAAGCGCTCTCCGATGTGGCGACACGCGTCGTGATGCTGACGACGCAGGGTATTCTGACAACACTGGTGATAACGGCGTTTGTATTCATTTTTGAATGGCGCATCGGGCTTCTGCTGACGGCGGGCGTCGCGGTCTATGCGCTCATCAATGCGGCGATGCAGAAGGCAACGCGCAAAGGCGCACCGGCGCAGCAGAAGGCGAACCGGGATCTTGTGGCCGCGGTCATCGAGTTTATACAGGGCATCGCGGAGGTCAAAAACTATAACCTCGTCAGCAGCCGTGCAAAGAAGCTCGAAGCGGCAATCAAGGCAAAGCAGAACGGCGACACGCACCTGGAATTTGATGTGATCCCCTACATCACCCTGCAGGAAATCGTCACGAAAATGACCGGCGTCCTGATGTGCGCGGCATCCGTGTATTTCTATATCAGCGGCAGTATGTCGCTGCTCTACTGCATCATGATGACAATCAGTTCGTTCATGATTTATGAGAGCCTGGATGTCATGGCGGGATTTTCCGCGCTGATTCGCAGCGTTTCGATCTGTGTCGGGCAGGCAAATGAGATTCTGTCCATTCAGGAAATGGATATTGACGGCGAAGACATCACGCCGGCCAGCCGCAGCATCGAGCTGAAAAACATCTCCTTTGCGTATGAAAACAGAACGATCATTGACGGCGTTGACCTGAACATTCCCGAACACACCACAACCGCGATTGTCGGACCGTCCGGCGGCGGCAAGACCACGCTGACCAGTCTCATGGCGCGCTTCTGGGATGTAAAAAGCGGCGAGGTTCTGCTCGGCGGCAGGAATGTGAAGGATTACAGCTTTGACAGTCTGATGCGGAATTTCAGCTTTGTGTTCCAGAAAGTATACCTTTTCGAGGACACTATTGCGAATAATATTCGCTTCGGAGAGCCTGACGCACCTATAGAAAAGGTCATTGAAGCAGCAAAAAAGGCTCGCTGCCACGACTTTATAATGTCCCTGCCGGACGGCTATGATACGGTTATCGGTGAGGGCGGAGCAAGTCTCTCCGGAGGCGAAAAGCAGCGAATTTCCATTGCAAGAGCGATAATGAAGGATTCCACTGTTATAATTCTCGATGAAGCGACTGCGAATGTTGACCCTGAAAATGAAGCAGAGCTGACAAAGGCTATCGAGGAGCTGACAAAGGAAAAGACGATTATCATGATAGCGCACCGGCTGAAAACAGTCGAGCACGCTGACCAGATAATCGTCATTGACGGCGGAAAAATCGTACAGCAAGGGAAACACGCCGAGCTTATGCAGCAGGACGGCATCTATCGCACATTCGTTGAGGACAGGAAAAAGGCTGTAAGCTGGAAGCTATAAAAACCAATAAAGAATTGGGATAAGTATGGTATGATGTACATATCACCATGAAATGAGATCACCGCCTACGAATAATGAGATCTTAAAAGCAGATAGAGATTCGGAAGATTATATTCTTTGGTAATACTGCATCCAACAAGACGAACGGTATAACAGCACAGAATAAAGTGTATAAAGCTGTAAACTCGGCAATGGTCATAGCATATTGGGAAATCGGTGAGCAGATCTACAAGGCTTGCGGTGAGAATGACAGGGCTGAGTACGGCAAGAGTCTTTTGAAGTACCTTTCTGACAAACTGACCACTGAGTTTGGAAAAGGCTTTACAGAACGAAATCTGCGTGCAATGCGACAGTTTTATAGCTGTTTTCCGAATCGGCACACACTGTGTGCCGAATTGAGTTGG
>JAILIG010000152.1 GCA_024695445.1 Oscillospiraceae bacterium | reverse complement strand
AACTTGTAGATCAGCAGGAACCCTTTTCCGTGCTCCGTCTCCAGCGTATACGCCGATTCAATTGCGTCAAACAGCAACTCCTTCGCCTTTGCCATGGAGATAAAAAACGGCGTCGCTCCGTGCTTTCCGAGGCGGAACTTTCCGGCTGTCAGGCGATAGGTCAGGTCAAAAAACTCGTAATTGTTCTCCGGTTTTTTGAGGTCGATGCCACGCATACCGGTTTCGACCTGTTCCGGTGTATAACGGTTTTCAGCAATCATTTCAAACGGTGGATCCGGATCCTTGGCCTGCGTAAACACAACGCCTGTTTTCGGTTGATCTTGCGTTACAAACGCATGCGGGTGCGGATCGTCTTTTTTATACGGCTGCATTTCCGGCGGAACCTTCAGCGACAGCCCGTATGCAGAAATTTCTATGAAATCCGCGCCGGGCTCCGAGTGTATCAGCTCCGCTTCTTGAATCGTTTCGTTGATGTGTGAATACTTCGATTTTGCGTACAAATACGCAGGAAGTCCCGGCAGAAATGCCCAGAGAAATCCTGCCGTCACAGCAATCCCGCCGACCGTTCCGAGCGTGACCTTCAGCCATTTTTTCATACTGTTTTCTCCTTATGATGCAATGGAAAATACGGGCGCTTTCTCTTTGAAATTTGTTTGAAATTGCTGTCCGTTATTTCGTTTGCGGCTCAGTTTCCGCCGGCCGATGCCTTGGCAATCCGGCCTTCCTTCAAGAGCGCACAGAGCGCATCCGGATCGTTGTCGTCAAGGGCCTTGAGGTATGGCTTCAGATTTTCAATCAGGATCCGCAGTTCGTCCGCAAGATACTCCCGATTATCGAGCATGAGCTCCGTCCACATCTTCTCGTCGAGGCGTGCCACTCTGGTCAGATCGCGGAAGCTGCCCGCGGAAAAGCCGCGTCGTTTCTGCGCTGTCGGCGACTTGACATACGCGCCGGAGACAATGTGCGCCAGCTGCGAGGTGTAGGCGATGATGCGGTCGTGCTCGTCCGGATTTGAGAAGGTCAGGTGGGCAAAGCCGATGTCCGTGAAGTAATTTTTCAGCATTTCAAGCGTCGGCAGATCGGTCGCGGCATCGGGCGTCAGAATCATCGAAGCGCCGTCAAACAGCGATTCACTCGCGTTGACAAAGCCGCCCGCCTCCTTGCCAGCCATCGGGTGGCCGCCGATGTATTTGTAGCCGTGCTCCGCCGCAAGATCAGCCATTTTTCCGACGACTGCACGCTTGACGCCGCAAATATCGACCAGCACACACTTCGCTTTTCCGAGCAGCTCGGCGTGTTCCTCCGTCCATTTGATTGCCGCGGCGGGACGCAGTGCCGTCAGAACGAGGTCGCACTCCGTCAGCAATTCGTCGGTCAGCGGCTTATCCACTGCGCCGGTCATCCGTGCAAACATCATCACCTCACTGTCCAGATCGAAGCCGTAGACGGTGTGTAGCGTGCGCGACTTCGTTGCCTTGGCGTAGGAACCGCCGATCAGCCCTAGCCCGATGATTGCAATATTCATCATTTCCCCCTATTTCATTTGATCTTCATGCTGTCAAGTTCTGCCCATGCCGGAGAAAACCCGCTCTTCACGGCGTTTTTCGCAGAGGGCAAGTTACTCCATGCGCAGCAGTAAAACGGAACCTTGTCCCGTGCCAGAATTTCAAGCGCAAGCCGGGAAGTCAGCGCCGCCGCTATGCCTTTTCTGCGGTATGCAGGCAGCACATCGACGCCGATCTGCCACATCGTCCCGCAATCTGCGGAGCAGCCGGCCAGTCCGACCAGCGTTTCCCCGTCATACGCGCCGACGCCCAGCACATCGAGTGCGGCACGGTCCGCGCAAAGGGCATTTGACCACTCCGGACGGTACAGTTCAGCAAAATCGTCCTGTTTCAGCAGCCGCAGCCCGAAATCGCAGGGCAGCGCCCGCAGCCGGTTCAGGTTCGGCAGCCAGTATTCGGACAGGTATCCGGTTTTGCAGCCATGCTGTGACAATATTGCGTCCAGCTCCGTCAGATACGGCGTGCAAAAGCAGCGCGTGACCGGGTGAATCCGGTCCAGAAACCCCTGAATTTCGCCGCAGATCGCGGCATCCGCCGCCGCTGCCGCGCCGTTTCCGTAGCTGACGATGTGGCAGGGGTTCGGCTGCTTCAGATACGCTCTTGCGCCGGCTGTACGCGCCGACGGAATCACAATATTTTCTGATTTGAGAAAATCCGACGGGTCGCAGCCGAGGTCTGCCGCCGACTGTGCCAGCGCAATTTCCATCATCTGTTTTTGATTCATTTTGCTTCACTCCGCATGGCAGAACAGCCGCATTCTCTGCGCTTCGTTTGCATGAAAGCCGAACCGTTCATAAAACGGCATTTTGTCCGGCATCGCGCAGAGCTCTACGGCGATTTCCGTGCCGGATATCCCGTTTTTCCGGATAAATCCGAGCAGCTCCGTCATCATCATTTTCCCGATACCGCGCCCCTGATATTCCGGGCGGACGATGACATCCTTGATGTAATAGCACAGTCCCATATCGCCGATCATCCGCGCCATTGCAACAATCTTGTCCCCGTCATACACGCCGATGCGGTAAACGGAATGCCGGAGTGCCAGCGCGGCCTGTTCGGGCGTCGGGGCGCCGTCCCAGACGGATTTCCAGAGCGCAAGATAGTCCTCTGCCGAAAAGGTATTCGCTTTGCAAATCAGGGAATCCACAGAAATCAGCTCCTCGTCACAGTGATGCACTGTCCGCATTCTTCAAATCCGAGTGCCGCTGCCAGCTTTGCCGAACCGAGATTCTCCGCCCGGCAGGCCCACACCGGCTTTTTGCCCGCCTGCCGCACAAAACGGACCATCGCGGACGCCGCCGCAAATGCCAGTCCCTGCCGGCGATAGCGCGGGTCCGTTTCGACGCCGATGTCCGTTTCCCGTTCGCTGACCGCGGACGCATATGCCCACGACGCCGGCACGCCGTCTCTCATGACGCAGAAGCCGCCGCCTGTTTCCAGAAATGCAGCGGGGCTGTCCCATGAAATCGCAGGTGTATTGCCGCCGCTGATCTGCGCCAGAATCTCAGGCGTGATTTCCTGCGCGGCAGGATCGGCGGGCGGATCGGGTGCAGTTTCCGGAAATCGGAAAAACAATCGCTGTCCGACGGAAAACGCCGCATTTCCGCAAAAATATGCCGCCGCCTCATCATCCGGCGCAAAGAGGAACAGCCGTTTGTACGGCGCCGGATGCTGTATCATGTCCCCGATTTCCCGCAGTACGGCGCGGCCGGAATCTCCGAACAGCAGCGCAAATCCGCAGCGGTGCCAGACCAGCAGACTGCGCTGCTCCGCATCCGTGAGGACGATGCCGGACTGCCGTCCCTCCAGAACGGAATGTGCATACACCGCCCCGCAGGCGTTCTCCGGAACCATTGCCGAGAGCCGCGCATAATCCGCGGGGTGAACCGTCCGCATGATCACGCCTCCCGCAGGAATCCGTGCAGCGCGTGGAGCTTTTTCGACAGTGTATCAAAGGCCTCCGGTCTGATCGACTGCGGGCCGTCACAGACCGCGTGCTCCGGATCGTTATGCACCTCGATAATCAGGCCGTCCGCACCCGCCGCAACTGCAGCCGGCGCGATTTTCGGCACCATCCACGCCTTGCCGCAGGCGTGCGACGGATCGACGATGACCGGCAGATGCGTCAGATGTCTGAGCACCGTCACCGCCGCGAGATCAATCGTATTGCGCGTATATGTCTCAAAGGTGCGGATGCCGCGCTCGCAGAGAATGACATTGTGATTGCCGCCGGACATGATGTATTCCGCGCTCATCAGCCATTCCTCATAGGTCGCGGAAAGGCCGCGCTTCAAGAGCACCGGTTTCTCCTGATGTCCGAGCTCCTTGAGCAGCGAAAAATTCTGCATATTCCGCGCACCGACCTGAATGATATCGACATCCTTGAATGCGGGCAGATGCTCCGCGTCCATGATCTCCGTGACGATCGGCAGACCGGTCTCCTCGCGTGCGATTTTCAGCAGCTCCAGCCCTTCCAGACCCATGCCCTGAAAGGAATACGGCGAGGTGCGGGGCTTGAACGCGCCGCCGCGCAGCACCGTTGCGCCGCTCGCCTTGACCTGCTTTGCGATGCTGACGATCTGCGCCTCGCTCTCGACCGAGCAGGGACCCGCCATCAGCGTCAGTGTCCCGCCGCCGATGACCGCATCGCGCACGGGAATGACCGTCGGCTCCGGATGAAATTTCCGGTTCGCGTGCTTGTACGGCTCCTGTACGCGCTTGACATCCTCGACAATTTCCAGTGCGGAGATCAGATCGGGGTCAATGGCTGCGGTATCGCCGACCAGACCGAGAATCGTGTGCGAGGTGCCGACGCTCTTGTTGACATCAATATGCTTTTCCTCCAGCCACGCGATGAGGCTTTCAAGCTGGGCGGGATTCGGATTCTGCTTCAGAACGACAATCATGGATATTTTCCTTTCGGGATATGATTTTTCAGCGGGACGGCGGCAAACCGTCTGCTGAAATGCTGTCAGATACAGCTTTCCGTGTTCCGCGGCGGTCTGAAAGTCCGCGGGCATCACTTTTTTTCGGAAAGCAGGCGAATTCACTTGACGAATCGCCGAAAATGCAGTATGATAGATATATCTGCCGCCATACGGCAGGCATCATCAAAAGACAGGACGGTTTTATGCAATGGCTTCACAGACTCAGGCGGCGAAATCCGCCGGCTTCGGCTCCAAGCTGGGCTTTGTGCTGGCTGCGGCAGGCTCCGCGGTCGGCCTCGGCAACATCTGGCGCTTTCCGTATCTCGCAGCGAAATACGGCGGCGGCATCTTCCTTCTGATTTATCTGATTCTCGCGGTGACCTTCGGCTTCTCGCTGATGCTGACCGAAATTGCAATCGGCAGGCGCACCGGAAAGAGCGTCATCGGCGCCTACTCCGCAATCAGCAGGCGCTTTTCTCCGCTCTGCTGGCTCGCGGCGCTCGTGCCGGTCATCATCACGCCGTATTACTGTGTCATCGGCGGCTGGGTGCTGAAGTATCTCTTCACCTATGCGGCAGGACAGGGCAGCACGGCTGCCGGCGACGGCGCATTTTTCACCGGCTTCATCGGCGGAACGGCGCAGCCGGCCGTGTTCTTCCTTGTTTTCATGCTCTGCACGGCGGCCGTCGTCATGCTCGGCGTGGAAAAGGGCATTGAGCGCATCAGCAAATTCATGATGCCGGTGCTTGTCCTGCTGACCGTCGGCATCGCGGTTTACACGCTGACGCTGGACGGCGCCTCTGCCGGCGTGAAATACTATCTCCTGCCGAATTTTGACGGCTTTACGGCGACAAAGCTGCTCAAGACCGCCGCCGCGGCAATGGGACAGCTCTTTTACTCGATGTCCCTTGCCATGGGCATCATGGTCACCTACGGCTCGTATATGCGCAAGGACGACTCGCTGGAGCAGTCCGTCCGGCAGATCGAGATTTTTGACACCGGCATTGCCGTGCTGGCCGGCCTGATTATCGTGCCGGCGGTCTTTGTGTTCTCCGGCGGCGACGCCGCGGCATTAAATGCCGGCCCCGGTCTGATGTTCATTACGCTGCCGAATGTCTTTGAGGCAATGGCGGGCGGCAGAATCATCGGAACAGCGTTCTTCCTGCTGGTCGCACTGGCCGCGATGACCTCGTCGATTTCGCTCATGGAAACCGTCGTCTCGATCATCATGGAGAAATTCCGGATGAAGCGGATCCCCGCCTGTCTGGTGACGCTGCTGATCTGCGTGCTGCTCGGAATGCTCTCCGTGCTCGGATACGGCGCATGGAGCGAGGTCCGGATCATCGGAAAGCAGTTCCTCGATTTCTTCGACTTCATCAGCAACAACATCATGATGCCGGTCGTCGCGCTGCTGACCTGCGTGCTGATCGGCTGGATCGCCAAACCGCGCTATGTCGAGGAAGAGGTGCTGGTCAGCCAGAAATCCTTCCGCGCACGCGGCCTGCTCTCGGTCATGCTGCGCTTTGTCTGCCCCGTCTGCATGGTCATCATTCTGCTGACGCCCTTCGTCACAGACATCTGAAATCAAAAAGCGCTTACAGTCCCGTTTGACTGTAAGCGCTTTGATTTGCTCAGAAATCAGCCGGCATTCGCCCGGTAACCCTGATGCAGCACTTTATTCCCCAGCCAAACGAAAGGAGACCTTATCCCAATAGCGGATAAAGCCGTAAAATCGGTAGGCTGCGTTATAGTTCATGCTGCGGTTCATGGCAGAATACCCGTCCTTTCGTCGTGATGCTCTCATTATAGCACAAATCGCGCCGGATTGCAATAGGCAATTTGCACAAAGCTTTCGCAGTTTAACGCTTTTGTGTAAAAAAGCACCGCCGGCCGGGTATGAACAAACGGGTTTCCGTCAGTTGACATTCACAAAACGGAGGCGGGCGACTTCTCACAGGGCGGGGAGATGTCTGAAGGACAGAGGAAACGGACAGCGCCCCGTTATGAATCTGCCGGAGATACAGTTAAAGGGGACGCCCGCTGTCGCAGGGCGTCCCCCTCTTTTTCAGTTCGGAGCGCGGCTTAGGGCTCCGCCCGACATCAAAGACACAGTCTTTGATGCGTGAACCGTGCAAGCCCTTGAAAAGGCTTGACCGTTTTTTTAATTTTGCGTCCTGTATCTTTTTCCATCACTCCGCCGGTCGGGAATGGACAAAACGATACCGGTCAACCGAAAGTCACGAAATGGAGGCAGGCACTGCCCGCTGGGGCAGCACCCCAATAATGATCCGCCGGAGATGCCTCTTTACTCTTCGGAGGGTGTCTGCGGTGCGGACTCGGTCTCCGGCAGCTCGATGCCGAGCAGTGCCTCACCGGTCAGCGACTCTGCGGATGCAGCCTTCTCCCCGGCTTCCTTCGCCAGCTGCTCCGCCTCCTTCGCCTTCTTCACGGCCTCCTCGGCACGGCGGGTATCAACGGTCAGCGTGCCGTCCATGATCTTCAGGAACTCATCCTCATTGACCTTCTCGTATTCGAGCAGGAATTCTGCCAGCGCATCAAGCTGTGCGCGGTTCTCTCTGAGGATTGTGAGCGCCTGTTCATATGCCTCCTCAACGATGCGTCTGACCTCGGAGTCGATGCGGGCCGCAACCTCCTCGGAGTAATCGCGGACATGGCCGAAGTCCTTGCCGATGAACACCTCGTCATTCTCGGAGCCGTAAGCGACTGGGCCGAGCGCCTCGGAGAGGCCCCAGCGCATGACCATGTTCTTGGCGAGCTTCGTCGCACGCTCAATGTCATTGGACGCGCCGGTGCAGATGTCGTCCAGTGCCGTCGCTTCGCCGGCTCTGCCGCCCATCATCATGACGATCGTCTCACGCAGCTTGGTGCGCGTCATGTGGTTGTCCTCGGTATCCGCACGCGTCCATGTCATGCCGGCAGCCATGCCGCGGGCGATGACACTGACCTGCTGCACGCGATCCTGCGTCTTTAAGTGGAAGGCCGCCACGGCGTGACCTGCCTCGTGGAAGGCGGTGATCTTCTTGTCGCGTTCGGTCGGGATGTGCGAGCGCTTCTCCGGGCCGGCCAGCACCTTCATCGTCGCCTCCTCGATGTCCTCGGAGATGATCGCCCTGCGGTTTGCGCGGGCGGCGAGAATCGCGGCCTCGTTCAGCAGATTTTCAAGGTCCGCGCCGGTAAAGCCCTGCGTATCCTTTGCAATTTCGTGGAAATCGACATCCGGGCCAATCGGCTTCTTGCCCTTGTGAACCTTGAGGATTTCCTCTCTGCCCTTGACATCGGGGTAATTGACCGTGATCTGGCGGTCAAAGCGGCCGGGACGCAGCAGCGCCGGATCGAGAATGTCGCGGCGGTTTGTCGCGGCGATGACGATGACGCTCTCATTGTCCTCAAAGCCGTCCATTTCGACGAGGAGCTGGTTCAGCGTCTGCTCGCGCTCATCGTGACCGCCGCCGAGGCCGGAGCCTCTGTGCCGTCCGACTGCGTCGATTTCGTCAATGAAAATAATCGAAGGTGCGTGCTTTTTCGCCTGTTCAAAGAGGTCGCGCACACGCGATGCGCCGACGCCGACGAACATCTCGACGAAGTCCGAACCGGAGATTGCGAAGAACGGAACACCCGCCTCGCCCGCAACGGCTCTGGCCAGCAGCGTCTTACCGGTGCCGGGAGGGCCCAGCAGCAGCACGCCTCTCGGAATGCGCGCACCGATGTCCTCAAATTTCTTCGGATTCTTGAGAAAATCGACGAGCTCGGCCATTTCGGCCTTTTCCTCGTCCGCGCCCGCGACATCCGCAAAGGTCGCCTTCTTACCGGCGGAGGTCGCCGCCTTGATATTCGCCTTGCCGAACGAATTGATCTTGCCGCCGCCGTTCGCCTGCCGGAACATCACGACAAACAACACGATTGCCATGAGCATCAGCACGGCGGTCGGAACGACCGTCAGCAGCCACGAATTGTCCGTGACCTTGAAATAGTCCTGCTTCAGCGGCGCATCCGGATGCTCCTTGTTGTACGCCGCCCGGTATTCCTCGGTGTCATTGAGGAACAGCGAGACATTCGGCACCTCGTAGGTATGCACCTTGCTCTCGTTGTCCAGCGTATACTTCAGCTCACCGCTTCCGAGGTCGAGGGTATAGGATGTGACACGGCCCTCATCAAAATACGCCATGATGTCCGAATATTTGACAGTGTGCTCTCTGCTCGAAAGCGAAGGGAGCAGCACCCAGATCGCTACAATGGCCAGCAGTGCGACCACGATATAGGTCATGACTCCACGATTTTTGCCCAATACATTCACTCCTTCTCAGATGTTATCTGCGCAGCCGCCGCTTCGCCCCGCGTAATGCTGAGGTGCAGAAGCGTCCGGCTGTCTGCATTCGGTTTGACACGCGCCGCAATGCCGACGCCCTCACAGAAAATGCAGCCCTCGCTGTCATAGAGGGCGTGCAGGCCGCGCCGGTAGAACGCGGGAACCGCGGACTGGATCCGCTTTCTGAGCAGTCCCGAAAAGCCGCGTCCCGGCAGGCAGATCGTGTCTGACCGCATCGGGCGGCGGAAGCGGGGCTCTCCACAGATTTTATCAAAATCGAGCGTACACCTTGTGTCTGCTGTGTGAAGATTCCGTGATACAGCAGCATCCCAAAGCACCGCATCCAGCCGGCAGCCCGGCACGATCCGGTTTTCCCCGATCCGCAGCGGAACGGGTGTTTCGGGCGCTTCGCCCTGCGCTCCGCGGAGATACAGCGTGCCGTGAAAGACCTGCGCCGTCACCCCGGAGGAAAGCGTCAGCGTGCCGCTCCCGGCCAGCACGGCGCGGTCAACGGCCTCCAGCAGCCCGGCAGAGGGATCGGTTCTCCGGCCGGAGACCGCCGCAAGCTCCTGTAAACAGACACGCATCCGGATCGGACGCGGAAAGGCTTCCAGCCCTTTCAGCCCGCCGAAGTCTGTCCGGCACTGTGCTGCGGCTTCCTGTGCCTGCCGGCTGAGCAGCGCCTCGTCCTCGGAGAGCATCGCCGCGGTCCGGCAGATGTGCCGCACCGCCGCGGGATTTTCAGTTTTCATCAGCGGCAGCAGATGATGCCGGATGCGGTTGCGTGCCGCATCGTCCGTGAAATTGCTGCTGTCGTCTGTATAGGTCTGTCCGGTTTCCTGCAAAAACGCAAGGATTTCGGACTTTTCCGCATCGAGCAGCGGCCGAATGATCCGTCCGCTCCGTGCCGGAATGCCGGTCAGGCCGTTCAGTCCGCTGCCGCGGATCAGGTGAAACAGCACCGTTTCGGCATTGTCCTCGGCGTGGTGTGCCGTTGCGATCTCGCCCGCCGGCGCCGCTTCTTCCAGAGCCCGGTAGCGCAGCAGGCGCGCCGCCGTCTCGACGGAGAGCCCGTGTGCCGCGGCATATTCCGGAACCTGTACGCGCACCGTTTTGAGCGGGACGCCGTACTTTTCGCAGAGCGCCGCACAAAAGGCCGCATCGCGGTCCGCCTCCGCACCGCGGATGCCGTGGTGGATATGCACCGCACGCAGCGTGACCGAGAGCTCCTCTCTCATCGCGCAGAGGCAGCAGAGCAGCGCCGTGCTGTCCGCCCCGCCCGAAAGCGCGACCGTCAGGAGTCCCGGTGAAGGTCTGCCCGCACCGCTGCGGATGCGTTCCGGAAGCGTCATCATGCCGGCGGCGGCGTCTCGTTCTCCGGCGTGGAGAAGCGCGTGAACTGCGCATCCCAGACCAGATTGATCTTCGCCGTTTCGCCGTGACGGTTCTTTGCGACGATGCATTCCGTGATATTCGGATTCTGCGATTTCTCGCGGTTATAATAAAAGTCGTTGTAGAGGAACATGATGATGTCCGCGTCCTGCTCGATCGAGCCCGATTCACGCAGGTCGGAGAGCTGCGGGTGCTTATCCGGTCTGGATTCAACCGCACGGTTGAGCTGCGAGAGCAGCAGCACCGGCACATTCAGCTCCTTGGCCATCAGCTTTAAGTTTCGCGTGATGTCGGAGATGACGAGCACGCGGTTGTCGGATTTCAGCGGCGCATCCATGAGCTGGAGGTAGTCGATGACGACCATACCGAGATTCTTGATGCGTCTGAGCTGCGCCTTCATCTTCGGGACGGTGATGCCCGTCGCTTCCGACAGAAAGATGTTCATGCCCATCAGTACATCCGCGCTCGCGGCGATGCGGCTCCACTCCTCGGAATTGAGCCGGCCGGTGCGGAGCTTGTGCGAATCGACGAGCGCATGGGTGGAGAGCATTCTCGAAACGAGCTGCTCCATGCTCATTTCCAGCGAATAGATTGCAATGTTCTTGCCGGAGCTTTTTGCCACATTCGTCGCCAGATTCAGAGCGAACGAGGTCTTGCCCATACCCGGACGGGCCGCCAGAATCACGAGGTCGGAGTTGTTCATGCCGCCCGTGATGGCGTCAAGCATGACATATCCGGTCTTCGCGCCGACGAACCTGTCGCGGTCAGGACCGGAAATATCGCCCAGATGCTTATAGGTTTCGACCATGACATCCTTGATCGGGATGAGGCCGCGCACATCGCGCCCCTGCCGGATGTCATAGATGCGCTGTTCGGCGGAATCGAGCAAGGTCTGCGCGGTCTCGGTGCCGGCCGTGACCTCTCTGAGCAGATCTCTTGCGATCTGCGCGAGGCAGCGTGCACAGTATTTCTCCTGAATGATCTGGCAGTAGCTTGCGATATTTTCCGCCGAGGGAACATTCTCCGCGAGCGCGGTCAGATAGCGCTTGCCCTCTGCCGCATTCTCAAAGATGCCCTCGCGCACCGCCTCATTGAGGATGACGATAATGTCCATCTGTCCGCCCTGCGCACCGGTGAACAGTCCGACCATCAGGCGGAAGAGCTCGCGGTGCTGCTCGACGAAAAAGGACTCCGGCTTGACATATTCCAGCGCAACCGTCACCGATTCCGGATCAATCAGCACGGAGCCGAGCACGGACTGCTCTGCCTCCACGCTGTGCGGAAGCGCCTGCTCGGAAAAGCTGACAGCCGAATCAAAAACAGCCGTCTCAGCCATTGTCGATTACCACGGAGACCGTGAACTTCGCGGACACGCCGCCGTAGAACTTCGCCTCGGCGCCGTAATCGCCCTCGTTCTTCATGTCAGAACTGACCGTGAGCTTGCGCTTGTCGAGCGCCACGCCGAACTGTGCCTCGACTGCATCCGCGACGGCACCCGGCGTCACAGCGCCGAACAGTCTGCCGCCCTGTCCGCCCTTGGCGCGGACGGTGACCTTTTTGCCGGAGAGCTTTGCAGCCTGCGCCTCGGCGTCTGCGCGGGCGACATCGGCCTTGTGCTGCTCGGACGCCTTCTGGCCTTCGAGCTTATTGAGATTTGCGGGTGTTGCCTCAACGGCAAGTCCCTTTCCGAGCAGGAAATTGCGGGCGTAGCCGTCCGAGACATTCTTGATCTCGCCCTTTTTCCCCGTTCCCTTGACATCTGCCAGTAAAATGACCTTCATTGCGGTTTCCTTTCTGGATCCTCACGGGATCCGGCACGCGGAGAGCGCCGGTTATTCAGCCTCGCCTCTCTCCGGCTCCGCGGTTTCCTCGGCCGCCTGCACGGCAGCCGCGCCCTCCGCCTCAATGGCGTCGAGCGTATCCATCAGCATTTCGCGCAGATCATGCAGAGGACAGTCCTTGAGCTGCGTCGCCGCCATCATCTGATGACCGCCGCCGCCCATCCGTTCCATGACGACCTGCACATTCATCGCGCCGAGTGAGCGTGCCGAGATGCAGCTCATATCCCCGCGCGGGAAAATCACGAACGACGCATCGACATTCTCAATGCCGAGCAGCTCGTCTGCGGTCTGCGAGGCGATGATCTGGATATCGGGGATATCCTCCTCCTCGACCGTGATCGCGTACCGCTTGTAGACCTCTGCCTCCGCAACCAGCCGCGAGCGCTGTCGGTAGGCATCCATCGAGCCGGCGAACAGCGTCTTGACAGCGACCGGATCCGCGCCGCGTTCCCGCAGGTATGCGGCAATTTCAAAGGTGTGGACACCGGTCTGCATGATAAAGTTCTTCGTGTCGAGCATGATGCCGGCGAGCAGCGCCTCCGCCGTAAACTGCGGCATCTGGTCACGCCAGTCGAAATACTGGATCATGCCGGCGACCAGCTCCGCCGCAGACGACGCATACGGATCGTGCAGCTTCAGCGTTGTGTTTTCGAGGTAATTGACCATCTGCCGGTGGTGGTCGATGACGACGACATGCTTCGCCATGGCGTACAGCTCCGCGTCCTCCACGATGTCCCGGCTGAAGGTATCGACGATGACGACGAGATCCTCCTGCGTGTAAATGGCGCGGGCGGTTTCCGGCGTAATCATGACATCCGGCATCTCAGCCTCCATGCGCTCGACCAGGATCTTTGCGAGCGAGGACTCCTTCCGGATGACGATATTGTACGGGATACCGGTCTGCTGCGCGATGAACGCGATGCCGACTGCTGCGCCGACCGCGTCCAGATCGCTGCTGCGGTGTCCCATGATATAGACATGCTTGCAGCGCTTCATCAGCTTGTGCAGGTCACGGGCGACGGCACGGTTTCTCGCCTTGTTCCGGTGCTCGATGCCCTTGGACACGCCGCCGTAGAAGGTAAAGCCGTCGTTCGTCTTGATGGCGACCTGATCGCCGCCGCGTCCCAGTGCCATGTCAAGCGACTGCTGGGCGAATTTCTCGTTCTGTTCGAGGTTGTCGCCGCTCCGGCCGATGCCGATCGAGAGCGTCAGGCTGCTGCTGCCGACCTTGATCTTCCGCGCCTCATCGAGCAGCGGAAAATGTGCGCGCTCCATTTCGAGCACATGCTTTGCGACGGTCAGCACCATGAAGCGGTCCTCGTCCAGGTGACAGAAAATACTGTCCGTTCCCTCCAGGAAGCGGTCATACAGCACCTCCAGCGCCGCCATGACCGAGGCGCGCTCGCTCTGCCGCGTGCTGTTGAAGAGGTCGGCGTAGTTATCGACGACGATCATGATGACGCAGGGCCTGCTGTCCAGATAGGTCTTGCGGAGATTGACATACTGCGTCTCGTCCTGGAAGCAGAGCAGCTCGCCGGTGTTTTTCCCGTGGCGGTAATGCGTGCGGGAGACGCGGAAATATTTTCCCATGCGTTCGAGCTCGCCGTAGCTGCTTGCGGTGATCTGTTCGCTGTTCAGCGGCATGACGGTCGAGAGCGGCTGACCGTACAGCTCCTCGCCGCAGGCCACATCGGCATAAAAGCTCTGGTTGTACCAGATGATCTGCCGGTTGTCGTCGAGAATGGCGACCGGCACCGGCATATGCTCCGGCGCGTTGAAGAGCGTGTCTTTGAGGGCGCGGTTCATGCGCGAGAAATACCGGAGTACATTTTTGCGGAGCTGCAGCAGCTCATAGCAGCTCCAGAGCAGCGACAGCAAGAACAGTACCAGGACAAAAATCACGGCCCATTTCCGGGGCTGTCCGCCGGTCAGCAGCATCAGAACCGCTGTCGAGCCGGACAAAATCAGCAGCACGGCCGCCAGAATCAGCCGGCGGGGTGTTTTCAGCTGCATTTGCACGCACCTGCCTTCCGTTTTGCAGTGATGAGAACTGTGACGGGATTCAGACCTCCATGATGATCGGCAAAATCATCGGGGAGCGCTTGGTGATCTCAAAGATATAGTCAGACAGCACATCGCGCAGTCTGGCCTTCAGCGAGGTCCAGTCGCGCAGCTCCGATGCGCTGCACCGTTCGAGCGTTTCCTCCAGCCGGCTGCGTGCGCCCTCCATCAGCTCCTCGGATTCGCGCACATAGACAAAGCCTCTCGAAATCAGCTCCGGGCCGGAGACCACGGCGTTCTGTGCGCGGTCGATGCCGATGACAATGATAATCAGGCCGTCCTGTGCCAGATGCTTTCTGTCCCTGAGCACGACCGAGCCGACATCGCCGACGCCGAGGCCGTCCACCAGCACTCTGCCGGCCGGTGCCTCACCGACAAACTTCATCTCGACGCCGTTCGTCTCGATGATGCTGCCGATGTGGCCGATCAGAATGCGGTCGCGCGGGATGCCGGTGCCGAGCGCCAGCTCCGCGTGCTTTTTCAGATGCTTGTATTCGCCGTGAACGGGGATGAAGAAGCGCGGCTTGGTCAGGGCCAGCATCAGCTTCAGTTCCTCCTGGCAGGCGTGGCCGGAAACATGAACCTCATACATCCGCTCGTAGACAACATGGGCGCCGGACTTCATCAGCTCGTTGACGACACGCGTGACAAACTTCTCGTTGCCGGGAATCGGCGTCGCGGAGATAATGATGAAATCCTGCGGCGTGATGTTGACTTTTTTGTGGTCGCCCATCGCCATGCGTGTCAGCGCGGACATCGGCTCACCCTGCGAACCGGTCGTAATCAGGACGATCTGGTCGTCGCTGTAGCGGCTCATCAGGTCGATGTCGATGATCGTGCCGTCCTTCGCGGTGAGATAGCCGAGCTCTCTGGCGATCGTGATGACATTGACCATGCTTCTGCCGAAGACCGCGACCTTTCTGCCGTTGGACTCCGCGCAGTCGATGATCTGCTGGACGCGGTGGATGTTCGAGGAGAAGGTCGCAATGATGATGCGCTTGCCCTCCGCCGCGGCAAAGAGCTTGTCAAAGGATTCGCCGACCTTGCGCTCCGTCGGCGTATAGCCGGGGCGCTCGGCGTTTGTGGAATCCGCCATCAGTGCGAGCACGCCGCGGGAGCCGAGCTCTCCGAAGCGTCCGAGGTCGATGATGCCGCCGTCGATCGGCGAGTAATCGACCTTGAAATCGCCCGTGTGGACGAGCACGCCGGCCGGCGTATGAATGGCGAGGCCGACCGCATCGGGAATCGAGTGATTGACATGAATCAGCTCGACGGCCATGCAGCCCATCCGGACGGTGCGGCGCGGCTCGATGACATTCAGCTGCACCTTTCCGGCGAGCTGATGCTCCCTGAGCTTCGACTCGACCAGAGCGAGCGTCAGGCGCGTGCCGTAGACGGGGATATTGACTTTTTTCAGCAGATACGCAAGTCCGCCGATGTGGTCCTCGTGACCGTGCGTCAGCACGATGCCGCGCAGCTTGTCGGCATTCTGCTCCACATAGGTGAAGTCGGGGATCACGAGATCGACGCCGAGCATATCGGCATCGGGGAAGGCGAGTCCGCAATCGATGATGAACATATCGCTTGCGCACTCGATGACAGTCATGTTTTTACCGATTTCGCCGAGGCCGCCCAGCGGAATGATCCGCACAGGGGTTTTGGCGCGCGGGATTTTGGCAGTCCGGTGCCGGTCGTTCCCCGGCTGTACCGGCCCATCGGCGGCGAGCTTTTTTGCTGAGACGGGAGACGGCAGTGCTTTTTCTTTCGATCTGCGCTCCAGCTTTTCACTGACAAGCTCTGCCGGCATGATCTTTCTGCCGACCGCGGAAATGGGGATCGGCGCTCTCTGATGCCGGCGTTCGCCGCCGCGGGAGCCGTTCTGACCGGACGGCTTTCCGCTGCCGCGTTTGGGGGTTCTGTTCAAATGAATTCCTCTCTTTCCGTGCGGACTTCCGGATCCGCACATAATTAGAATACGGGCATAACCATACAGATTAAGTATACGCGAAATACCGGAAAAAGTCAAGGCATTTTTCAGAAACGCCGCATCTTTTCGGTATTCCCTGCAAAAAACCGATCGGCTTTTGTTGAATTTAGGCAAACCGAAGCCGGGCGGGGAGCCCACGCCGGCATTGATCTAAAGCTCTCCGGCAGCGAAGTGATAAACCGTATGTCCGCTTTCCGCACTCACCGGAACACCTCCTCGTTTCTCACTCCTAACTTCTCATTCCGCATGCAAAAAGGCTCCCCGGCCTGAACGGCCGGGGAGCCTTTTTGCATCAGATATAGCGGACCTCTTCGCTGAGCAAATCCTCGTAGAGCTCCATTTTTTCGAGGATGCGTCCGGTTCCCTCCGCGACGCAGTCCAGCGGAAATTCCGCGACATAGACCGGCATACCGGTCTCGCGGTTGACCAGCTTGTCCATGCCGCGCAGCAGCGCACCGCCGCCCGTCAGCGTGATGCCCTGCTCGATCACATCGGCAGAGAGCTCCGGCGGCGTGTGGGAGAGCGTCTCGTGAATCGCCTCCAGCACATGAGACAGCGGCTCGGAGAGCGCCTCGCGCACCTCCTCGGAGTTCACCTTGATGTTCTCCGGCAGACCGTTCAGCAGGTTTCTGCCGCGGATCTCCATGGTGCTGACGCGCTCCTCCGGGAACGCCGAGCCGATGCCGAGCTTGACGGATTCCGCCGTCCGCTCGCCGATCAGCAGATTGTACTTTTTCCGGACATAGTTGACGATTGCCGCATCGAAGGCATCGCCGGCCACGCGGATCGACTTGGACGCCACGATGCCGCCCATCGAGATCACGGCCGTCTGGCTCATGCCGCCGCCGATGTCCACGATCATCGTGCCGGTCGGCTCCAGCACGGAAAGTCCCGCGCCGAGTGCCGCCGCGAGCGGAGCCTGCACGAGCTGGACCGGTCTGGCGCCGGCCTTTTCCGCCGCCTCTCTGACGGCGCGGCGCTCCACCGCCGTAATGCCGGACGGAATGCAGATCAAGACACGCGCCTTGGTGAAGGCCGTACCCTTGAGCGTCTTTTTGATGAGCTCCTGCAGCATGGTCGAGGCGATGTCAAAGTCCGCGATGACGCCGTCCTTGAGCGGCCGCACCGCAATGATCGAGCCGGGCGTTCTGCCGATGATCTCCTTTGCCTCCTTGCCGACCGAGACCGCCTGATCGGTGCGGGTATTGACCGCCACGACGGACGGCTCCCGCAGGATGATGCCCTTGCCGCGGGCAAATACGACCGTATTGGCCGTTCCGAGATCAATGCCGATGTATCTTGTAAACATGATCTGCTCCTTTATTTTCTCCGGCGGACGCGCCGCCGCACACATATCAGATGATTCTGCACGCCTCCGTGCAGCATACCAGTTTCTATTGTACCACAAATTATCCCGCGGGACAATCCTTTTTTCCAAATGAATTCATTTTCGGCAATTTACACAAAGACCGTCCCGGCACAGTCCGCGGAACGCGATTTGCCCCCGAAAAGGTTACAGTTTGATGACAGTTTTCAGAAAGTTGCACGAAAGCGTACAACTTTTTGCCGATTTGGTGCTATTAGTAGACGGACCTGTGCAGGGAGAGCGCGGTGCCGTCTGAATCAACGGGAGAGAATTTCTGAAAGGAGGGATTCCGATGCCGGAGCTTCGGATCCGGATCTGCGGGAAAACCGCATCTGCCGAGGGCGATCCGCTCATCATCTGCGGAAATTCCGATTACACTGCCGTCTTTCTCTTTGACACGGACCGGAATGCGGCAGACCGGCAGGCGCATTTCTCGTTCTTCCGCGGGGGCGTGCAGCATCTGCTGACCGTCCCCTTCACCGGAGCCGTCTGTCCCGTGCCGGTGCTGCACGGCGTCAGCGAGGTCGAAATCGGCGTATCGGCAGGACAGCTCTGCACCAGCACCCCTGCGCGCATTCCGTGCGCAGAGAGCATCACCTGCCTGCCCGCCGCCGACCGTCCGCCGCAGTCCGATCTCTATGACGAGATGACGGCTGCGATCGCCGGAAACAGGCCGTTCCGCCCGCGGTATGCGCTGCGGGACGCCGACGGCTTTGCCGTGCGCGGCGCAGACGGCTTTGTCATGACTGTAAAGGGGTGAACCGAATGGAATACAAGGATTCCACACACACGATCGAGGAGCTGGACGCGGCCGCCGACGCCGCGGTCACGCACATCGCAAACGCCGGCATTCACATGACGGCAGCAGAAAAGGCCAAGCTGACCGAACTCGAAAACTATGATGACAGTGCCATTCAGGCACGCATCAAGACGCTTCTGCCGCTCGGTCTGGGCACGCTGCTGACCGATCCCGATCCGGAGCACGGCGTCTACGCCGACCTGTTCACGCTGCCCGTCGGAAAATACTACCGCACAACGAATTACGCTTCGGTGCAGCATCTTCCGACCGGCTTCTCGGGCGGCTTCATGTGCATCGTCGAAGCGGCCATTTCGTCCTCCCGCAAGATGATTACGCTGTATCAGGTGTCCGGCGCCAACGCCACGGCAGAGTTCTTTTACAAGTGCCTGCAAACGGCAAACGGCTACGGCCCGTGGTACAAATACACGGGAGAGGCGGTGAGCTGATGCCGGAAATCACAGTCCGCGTTCAGGATAAGATCGCGCAGGCAGAGGGCAGTCCGCTGCTCGTCTGCGGCAATTCCGACTACACCGTGCGGTTTCTGACGGACGGGGAATGGGAAGCCTTTCCCGTCCGGACGGCGCGTTTCGCCTATGTCTCCGGCAGCACCCTGCTGTATCAGGATGTCCTGCTGGACGGCGATGTCTGCGCCGTACCCGTCCTGCGGGACACCTATGAGGTATCGGTCGGGCTGTATGCGGGAGATATCCGCACGACAACGCCCGCCCGCATTCCGTGTGCGCGCTGCGTCACCGACGGGATGCTCCCGCACCCCGCACCCGCACCGGATGTTTACGAACAGCTGCTGACATATTTTGAAGCCATGCAGCAGGACAGCGCTCCGCCGCCCGCCGCTGCCGCCTTCTGTGCAGCGGGCTTCCTTTCCGGAACGGTCGGCAGCGCAGAAAGTGAGGAAGCATAATGCCGTTTATCCGCAATATCACCTATTCGGGCGCCGCGATGCAGGCCGCAGTGAATGACGCCCTTGCATACGCCGGCGGCGCCTTTGCCGCAGAGCTGCACACCGGCCTCGGCACGATTCCCGGCACGAACATCGAGAACTGCCTGTTTGTCCACGAGGGGCCGCACACCGTCAATCCGCTGATGTGGTTCGGCATCGGCGGCGGAACGCTGCGCTGCTCGACCGGCGCGTATTCCGATGCGACACACCCGTTCGGCTCGCAGAAGCTGTCGCCGCCCTCGTGGAATGTCCGCGTCATCGCCACGAAATGCGGCATCGCGGTCTCTCTGCTGGATGCAGACGGGAACTGCGCGGACGAGGCCACGGTCATTGCCAGAGACAGCACCGGAGCATTCTGCTGCCTGACGACCGGCGCAGACGGCGGCGGATTCGGGAGCCCGGCCGTCGTGCCGCGGGACAGCCTGTATACCGTGCAGACCGTTTACCACAGCACGACCGACCTGAATTTCGGCTGCACGGCGCTCTCGCTGCTGCCCGTCCCCACCCTTGACGGCAGCGCGAAGCATCTGCCCGATCTGCTGTTTGCGCAGGCTGCGCAGCTGGCCGGCGACGGCAGCGTTCTGCTGAACGGCGAGCAGTATTATGCGCTCGGCGGCAGCTGGTATCTGCGCGATCCCGATTAACGGGCGCACGCCCCTTTTCACACCGGGACTGCTTTCTGCATATCCTGACATCAGGCCGGCAGTCAAAGCAGCCCCGGTGTCTTTGACATCCGGGTATCTGACGGCTCAGAAATCAAACAGAAAGGAATGTGAATCGTATGTTTCATCCGAGACTGACTGCTCCGGAAGCAGACAATCCGTATTATATTGCAGACGATGAGGGCGGGCTGAACCCCGGGATCCCGCGCCCGAAGGGTTCGCCGCTGCACTTTGCAAACTGCGTGTTCTACGCGCTGGGGCGCTATGCGGAAAACTTCGGGAAATGGCTGCCCTCGGTCAACGCGGAGGATCTGATCCGTGCGGCGAAGGACATGGGGCTGCGCGTCAGTCAGACGCCGGTACCGGGCGCGCTGGCGGTCTGGGCAAAGGGCAAAACCGGAGACGGTACAGACGGCGCAGGCCATGTTGCGGCAGTCGAGCAGGTCAACCGGGACGGCAGCATCGTGACCTCGGAATCGGGCTGGCACGCGAACAAATCGTTCTGGACACAGACGCGCCGCGACGACGGCAACTGGGGGCAGGGCAGAGATTACCGGTTTCTCGGCTTCATTCTGCCGCCGGAGCCGGAACGGGTTCTGCGCAAGGGCGACCGCGGCGAAGCGGTCCGCGAAATGCAGCGCTGTCTCTGCGAATGCGGATATCTGCGGCGCAGCGAGATTGACGGGGACTTCGG
>JAILIG010000109.1 GCA_024695445.1 Oscillospiraceae bacterium | reverse complement strand
ACGGATTTCCCGGACTGGGGCTACTGGTGGGGCTCCAATATGGTGATCGCACAGAGCACTATGACTACGCTCCTCGGCAGCATTCTCACCGAGGGCGAGGAGCAGATTCCCGATGAGGTCATCCGCTCCAACGAGAGTGCCTTCCATTATCTGCTCGGCGTCAATCCGCTCTCTTTCAGCTATGTGTCCGGTTACGGCGTGAACTGTGTGCGGAACATTTACAGTGCGATCTATTCGAGGGACGGCAGGCTGGAACCGTACAGATGTCCGGCGGGATATGTGACAGAGGGGACGAATCCGAACAATAACCGGCATCTTTCCAAGTATGACGGAAAATGCTATATGGACAGCGATGCGGAGTGGACGACCAACGAGAATACGATCTACGGCAATGCGGCGATGATCTTTCTGACAGCAGCCATCATGTCGGGAATCGGGGATGGGCGCGTCCGGGGTGATGTCAATACGGACGGTGTGTTTGATGCTGCCGATGCGGAGCTGCTGCAAAAATGGCTGCTTGCGGTACCGGGCACCGAGCTGAAGGACTGGATAGCGGCGGATTTCTGCGGGGATCAAAAGCTGGATGCACGGGACCTCAGCCTGATGAGGCATGAGCTGCTGAAGCAGACGCGGTAAGGAAAAGGACGAAACCTGACCGGTCAAAACAGAATGAGAAGAAAGTCTGTGGAGTATGCGGAACGGCGCATTCTTCCACAGGCTTTTCTGTAATCAGCCGGGCAGTGCCGCCGCTCGATTGACTTATTTTTGTAATTTTGCTATAATGAAAAAAACGACGGCCGGAGGAACCATCATGAACCGAAAACAGATTTTGCTTGTGGATGACGACGCGTCCCTGTCTGCGATCATCATGCAGATGCTGGAGGGCTGCGGCTATGCGGTCACACGCGCCGGGACGGCCGAAGCGGCATATGACCTGCTTGCTTCCCGGCGCTTTCATCTGATTCTGCTTGATATCAATTTACCGGATGCGGACGGCTTTGAGGTCTGCCGCGCACTGCGGCGCGCATCCAGTGTCCCCGTGATCTTTGCGAGCGCCCGCACCGCCGAGGACGACCGCATCCGCGGACTGGAAATCGGCGGCGACGACTATCTCCCGAAGCCCTATTCCCTCAAGGAGCTGCTCGCCCGGATCCATGCGCTGATGCGCCGCACCTACGGCTTTTCCGAGATGCAGGACGAAATACGGTTCGGCGATGTGACCGTGAAGCAGGCTGCGCGGAGCGTCACAAAAAACGGCAGCCCCGTCAGTCTTGCGCAGCGGGAATTTGACCTGCTGCTGTATCTCTGTCAGCACCGCAACACCGCGATTGCCAAGGAGAAGCTGCTTTCGGAGGTCTGGGGCGCATTTTCCGATGCGGAACCCTCGACGGTGGCGGTGCATATCCGCTGGCTGCGCGAAAAGCTGGAGGATGATCCTGCCAATCCGAAATACATCAAAACGATCTGGCGGCTGGGATATATGCTGGAGGCGGAAGAATGAAAAAGCTGATTTTGCTTGCTTTATTTGCCGCGGCGGCACTGATTGCGGCGGCATTTTTGCTGCATCAACCGTCCGGAACACCCGAACGCAGCGGGGATGCGGTCGTTCTCAATGAAATCGCGCAGCTTGCAGCCCGGGGGGACACTGCTGCCGCAGCGGAGCAGGCAAATGCACTGCGGGCGGAGATCATGGCGCGGCCGCAGACGCAGTCTGACCGCAGAATCCCGGCGATGTGCGGCATTTGTCTGATCTTTCTCGGCGCCGTGACCGGATACTGCTACATTGCGGTCATCCGGCCGTTTGAGAAGCTGGCTCATTTTGCAGATGAGATCGCATCAGGAAATTTTGATCTGCCGCTCGACTACGAACGCTCAAACTATTTCGGGAAATTCACATGGGGCTTTGACCGGATGCGCCGCGAGATCAGCAATGCCCGCGCCTGCGAGCAGGAAGCGATCGAGAACAACAAGACGGTCATTGCATCGCTTTCCCATGACATCAAAACGCCGGTCGCGTCGGTGCGGGCGTATGCAGAGGCATTGGACATGGGCATGGCGCAGACACCGGAGCAGCACGCGGAATACCTCGGCATGATGATGAAAAAATGCGATGAGATCACGAAGCTGACGGACGATATGCTGCTGCACGCGCTCTCCGATCTGGGCAGACTGCGGATGCAGCCGGAGCGCTTTGACCTCTCCGCACTGACCGGAGAAACGGTCGCGGCGTTGTCTGCCGGTATGTCCGATGTCCATTTCACAAAGCCGATGTTTGCGGCGGATGTGTATGCCGATCCGTCCAGGATCTCGCAGATTCTGGAAAACCTCATCCACAATGCGCGGAAATACGCCAAAACGGATATCACGGTCCGCATTACGCGCAGCGCGGATTTTCTGGAGCTGCATGTCTGCGATACGGGCGGCGGCATCCCGGACCGTGACATTCCGTTTGTCTGCCGGCAGTTTTACCGCGGCAGCAACACGGGAACAGAAAACGGCGCAGGACTCGGGCTGTATATTGTCAAGTATATTGCGGAACAGTCGGGCGGCGGCGTCCGGCTGCAAAACAAAAACGGCGGCCTGGAGGTGACGGTATCGCTGCCCGCTGCGGAAAGCACTTGAATCGCCCCTGCACAAAGCCCGTCCGATCGGCGGAGCCCTTAAAGATTTCTTAATCGAAGATATGATATGATTGCAGTATCACACGGAAAGGGCGTGATTCTGCTTGCATACTGCTGTATGACGGTTTTTTACAACGGCAGAAAGGGCAGGCATCCGGTCTTTGCAAAGTGGTTTTTCTACGGCTTTTATCCGCTGCAATATCTGATCATCCGGATCATCGGAAAGAATGTTTAGGAGGCAGGATCATGCAGGAAAAACAGACGATTCTCTCCGCAAGGGGACTCTGCAAGAGCTTTGCGCACAACGGCGGACAGGTTCATGTTCTGAACGGCGTGGATCTGGACATTTATGCAGGCGATTTCACGGTCATCATGGGCGCATCCGGTTCAGGCAAATCGACGCTGCTCTATGCGCTCAGCGGCATGGACCGTGCAACGGCCGGCTCTGTCCTGTATCAGGGCAGCGATCTGGCCGGGATGAGTGAAAAACAGCTGACCGCGCTCCGCCGCAGCGATTTCGGCTTCATTTTTCAGCAGATGCACCTGGTCAGCAATCTGACACTGCGCGAAAACATCACGGTGCCGGGATATCTGAACCCGAAAAAAACTGCGGCCGTGATCGACAGCCGCGCGGACAGTCTGCTTGAACAGATGGGGCTTTCTCATATCCGGGATCATCTGCCGTCCCAGTGCTCCGGCGGAGAGCAGCAGCGCTGTGCCGTTGCGAGAGCGATCATTCACGAGCCGGTGCTGCTGTTTGCGGACGAGCCGACCGGTGCGCTCAACAAGCGCAACACGACCGAGGTGCTCGACCTGCTGACCGCGCTGAACAAAGCCGGACAGAGCGTTCTCATGGTGACGCATGATGCCCGTGCCGCACTGCGCGCCTCCCGCATCATCTATATCTCAGACGGCAAGGTCGTCAGTGAGCTGTCTCTGCCGCCCTATGATGCTGCCGAGGAAAAGCACCGCGAAGCACAGACCGGTGCATGGCTTGCGGCAATGGAATGGTGAGGTGCGCGGATGATGCGGAGTATTATCAAGATGCTGCTGGCAAATCTCCGGCACAAAAAGGGATCCTTTACCGGCGTCATCATCCTCATGACCATTCTTACGCTTTCCTATGCAATCACGATCAACAACACGCGCAATCTGGAACAGACCGCGGATGAGAGCTTTACGGCGCGGCAGATCGGAGACCTGATCTTTCAGCTTTACGATTCGCCCTCTGCGGAGATTACGGATGTGCTGCGGTCTCATCCGGAGATTGCCGGAATCCGTGAAGAACATCATCTGGTGATGGACGCACCCATGCTTATAAACGGCGAGGAATACACTGACATTGATTATCTCCGCTGCGAGCAGGATACCGACCTGGTTTTCGGCGGGGATCTCAAAAGCCTGTATGCACATACCCCGCTGAACTCCGGCGAGGTCTATCTCTCGTACAAGCTGAGCCGTGCGGCCGCGTATGCGCCCGGCAGCCGGATCCGTCTCGTCACCGGCAGCGGCAGCGAGGAAATCTTTACGGTGCGCGGATACTATCAGGAGGTCGTTGACAACACACAGGGCATCATGCTGCTCTGTCCGTCGGATTTCGACCGGCTGTATGCCGGCCGGGACGATGTTTTCGACTCCGGTCATGTGCTGTTCGGCACCGTGGAGCTGCACATCAGCCTTCAGAAGGGCACTGACCTGCGGGCGCTGGAAAAAGCATTGAAAGAGGAGTGCAGCCTGTACGATGAGGCATGGACGGTCAGCACGAAGGAGGAGCTCTGGACGGCGGTGACCGTGATGACCTCGACCGGCACGCGGATTCTGGCGGTTTATGTGCTGCTGCTCGTGGTGATCGTGCTGATTGTCATCGGCAACAGCATCGGCACTGCGGTGGAGACGGAGTATGTCAATCTCGGTATTCTGAAGGCCGTCGGTTTTGGCAAAAAACAGCTGCGTGCGGTCTGGTTTCTGCAGTATTCCCTTGCGGTGCTGATCGGCTCGGTGCTCGGCATCGTGCTCTCGGTTCCGGCAACGGAGTTTTTCGGCAGCCTGTTTTCGCGCCTTTCCAATATCGTGACAAGCAATGCGCCTGCGGTCGGACGCTGTGCGCTGGCGGCTTCCGCGATTCTGCTGGTCTGTATGATCTATGTGGTTCTTGCGACATCCAGGATCGGGCGCATTTCTCCGGTGCGGGCAATTTCCGGCGGACACAGTGAGATCTATTTTGACAGCCGTCTGCAAATGCGCATCCGGAAACGCGGCCTGAGCTTCTTCCTGGCAATGCGTCAGCTGACATCCCGCATGAGGAGCTATCTGGGCAGCCTGATGATCGTTTCGCTGCTGGTGTTCTTCCTCTGCACGGTCATGATCTTTACCGGCGGCATCAATGCCGATCTCTTTGTGACGCCGACCGGTGACATTGAAATGAATATGCTCAGCGGCACATTTACGCAGGAGCATGAACCGGAGCTGCGGGCACTGTGTGACCGCTATGATCCGGAGGCGGAGATTTTGCTCTGGACAGGACGGTATATGTATGCCGAGGATGAGAAAACGCTGGCGGAGGTCTACCACCAAAAAGCCATGTTTACGAATCCGCTGGAGGGCAGAGTGCCGGATTACGGCAACGAGATCACGGTCACGGAGCTGTTCGCGCAAAAGATGCAGAAGCAGATCGGCGATACGGTGACCGTGAAATACGGCGGAAAGCGGGCAGACTTTGTCATCACCGGGTTTATTCAGAGTGTGCATAATCTCGGCGGCGCCGTCATACAGATGACGGACGAGGGCGGCCGCCGCATCGGTGTCGAGGCACCGGACCGCGGCTATGTTCAGCTTACCGATCTCTCGCAGAAGACCGCACTGACCGATGCGCTGAACAGTGAATTGTCCGAGTATTTCACTGCGAAGGAATTTGAGCCGAATGCGTACATGAAGGACATCCTTGACACGGTCGATATCATCATGAAGGCAGTGAAGTGGGCAGTATACAGCGTGACGCTCCTGTTTGCCGCGGTCGTTGTGACGATGATCTGCCGGCGAACCTTCCTCAAGGAGCGCACCGATATCGGCATTTTCAAGGCGGTGGGATTTTCTGTTCCGCTGCTGCGCCGGCAGTTTGCCGAGCGCTTCCTGCTGATCGCCGTCATCGGCTCGGCAGTCGGCTGTGCCGCTGCCGCGCTTTTCAGCCGCCGGCTTCTCTCGGTGCTGATGCGGTTTATCGGGATTTCGCGCTTCGGCGCAGATTTCACATGGGAGATTTTCCTGCTGCCGGCGCTGGCCGTCAGTGCAGCGTTTTTCCTGTTTGCGTATTTCGCCTCGCGCCGTGTTCGTTCGGTTTCCGTGCGCGAGCTGATCTCGGAGTAAAAACGGATGACCGGGGACTGCTTCTGCGGAAGATGCGGAACCCCGTGTCGGGAGCGGAGCGCCGGTTACCGGATGATCCCGCTGCAAAGGATCCGGCCGGCGCTGTCATATGCGACAGCAGACTGTCCCGGTGCCGCTGCTCTGACAGGCTTCTGAAACCGTATGCGCAGTCTGCCGTCCTTCTGCATTTCGCAGGATGCGGGCTGTGCGGGGTGATGATACCGGATTTTCACATCTGCCCTGAACGGCTCACCGGGCGGCAGCTCCGGAATGCCCATACAGCAGAGATCATCGCACAGAATCTCGTATGACAGAAGTGCATCGGCATCTCCGAGGATGATCTGATTCGATTCCGCATCAATTCTGGTGACATACAGAGGCTTTCCGGCCGCAACGCCGAGTCCTCTGCGCTGCCCGACCGTATACCGGTAAATTCCGTGATGCCTGCCGAGCAGCGCACCCGTTTCATCTGAAAAGCAGCCGTCCTGCGGGTAGGGCGGCTGCGCATTTTCCTCAATGAAATCTGCATAGTTTCCGTCCGGCACAAAGCAGATCTCCTGCGAATCCGCTTTTTCAGCCACGGGGATGCCGGCAGCTTCCGCAATCTCCCGCACCTCAGCTTTGGACAGCGTTCCGAGCGGCATGACCGTCCGCATCAGCTGTTCCTGCTTCAGCCGGCAGAGCATATAGGACTGATCTTTTTGGCTGTGGAGCCCCTTTTGCACCGTGTACCGGCCGTCCGGCATCCGCGCGACAGAGGCGTAATGCCCGGTCGCAATAAAATCTGCGTGCATCCCGTCAGCGGCTTCCAGCAGCTTGCCCCACTTCACGGCGCGGTTGCAGCGGATACACGGGTTCGGCGTTCTTCCGCGGAGGTATTCCTGCACAAAGGGGCGGATGACCTCTGCGCGAAAAACGGTCATGCAGTTTTGCACATAGTAGGGGATGTCCAGATGACCGCAGACAGCCTGTGCATCGCTGATCTCACAGCAGCGGCTCTCCGTGCCGTTCCCGCCGATCCATGTTTTCAGCGTCACACCGATCACATCATATCCGGCGGCTTTCAGCAGATACGCAGTCACGGCACTGTCCACACCGCCGGACATTCCGACGATCACACGCTTCCCGCTCATATGACACAGGCCCCGCTTTCATCCGGACAAAGCCCGTTTCCGGGCAGCTTTTTTGTAAATCTCACAGCAGCCTCCTGCCGGTCATTCGTTCTCATGCAGCAGCAGCTCCAGTGTTTTCCATGCCAGCATCGCGCATTTTACGCGTGCAGGCATTCTGGAAATATTCTGCAATGCTCCCGCTTCCTCCAGTTCGTCGAGCTCCTGCTCTGTGATCTCACCGGCGATCATTTTCCGGAACAGCTCTGCCAGATGCAGCGCATCCTCTTTGGAGTGCCCGATGATGAGATCGAGCATAATATCCGCAGATGCCTGCGAAATCGCACAGCCGGCGCCGGTATACGAGCCGCTCTGTACGGTTCCGTGCGCAAGCTGCAAATGCAGGGTGATCTCGTCGCCGCAGCTCGGATTTACCCCGGCGTGCGAGCAGGTCGCGCAGGGCAGATCGTGCAGATGCTGCGGGTGCAGATTGTGGTCGAGCAGAACCTCGTTGTAAAAATTATCCGGCATAGCCCATCCGCCTCCTGACGGTTTTCAGTGTTGAGATGAACCGGTCGATATCCTGTTCATCGTTGTATAGCCCGATGCTCATGCGGGCAGTTGACTGCACGCCGAGATACCGGTGCAGCGGCTGCGCACAGTGATGCCCGGCGCGGATCGCAATGCTGTCCGCATCAAAAATCGCCGCAATGTCATGCGGATGCACGCCGTCCGCCGTAAAGGTGATAATGCCTTGATGTGCGGCAGCATCTGCCGGGCCGACGATATGCACATACGGGATTTCCTGCATCTGCGACAGGGCAAGCGCCGTCAGCCGGCTTTCATGCTGCTGAATCCGGTCAAACCCGATGCCGCTGATATAGTCGATCGCCGCGTGCAGTCCGACCGCACCGCCGACATTGACGGTTCCCGCCTCAAACTTATGCGGCAGCTCCGCAAAGGTCGAGGATTCCCGCTGCACCGTTTCAATCATCTCGCCGCCGGACAGAAACGGCGGCATCGCTTCGAGCAGCTCACGCCGGCCATACAGCACGCCGATGCCCATCGGCGCGTACATTTTATGGCCGGAAAACGCGAGAAAATCAACCTGAAGCGCCTGCACATCGACCGGAATATGCGGTACGCTCTGTGTCCCGTCGCAGACGATCAATGTCCCGTTCCGGTGGCAGATCTCTGCAAATTCCGCAATCGGATTCAAAGCGCCGAACACATTGGAAATCTGCGCCGCCGCAAAGATTTTCGTCTGCGGCGTCAGCGCATTCCGGAGCATTTCTCCCGTATATGTGCCGGATTGGTCACATTCCAGAAACCGGAGCCTGGCACCGGTTTTCTGCGACAGAATCTGCCACGGGACGAGGTTGCTGTGATGCTCGGAAACCGCAATCAGAATGTCGTCGCTCCGGCAGAGGTTTTCCCTGCCCCAGCTGTATGCCGCAAGGTTCAGGCTTTCGGTCGCATTGCGCGTGAAAATGATCTCTTTCCTGCTGCTTGCGTGAAGGAACTTTCGCACGGCTTCACGCGCATTTTCGTAAGCTTCGGTTGCCTTCATGCTCAGGCCGTAAAGCCCGCGCAGCGGATTTGCGTTTTCCGTTTCGTAATACCGCGTGACCGCCTCGATGACGCAGCGCGGCTTCTGTGCGGTTGCGGCGCTGTCCAGGTAGACCAGCTCCGGATATGCCGCAAACGCAGGAAAATCCTGTTTATTCATCGGCTGTCTCCCTTCCGAGCAGACGGTTGACCGCGGCTTCCGTTTCCGCATCGCCGATCTGCCGCACGATGCTGCCGAGCTGGGACTGCGCAAGATATTCGTAAATCTGCGCCTCCGGAATGCCCCGCGCCTGCATATAAAAGACCTGCTTCGGATCAATTTGTCCGATCGTTGCACCGTGCGAACCGGCCACATCCTCCTCTGCACAGAGAATGACCGGAACCGTTTTGTTGACGACGGTTTCATCGAGCAGCAGCACATTTTCCTGCTCTGTACCCGCAGCGCCCGACGCACCGTTCCGGAAGTCGATCGTACCGCGGAAAATCTTTTTTGCGTGTCCGCGCAGGACGCCTCTGACCGTCGTGTCCGATTCCGTTTTCTTTCCGTTCTGCACGATATTGAGGTTGAGATCGAGTGCATCGTCATTTGCAAGGCTGTAACCGATATGGGAAGTAAATACAGCCTTTCTGCCGTTCATCCGGATTTCAGCTCCGCTGACCGCATCGGCTGTGTTCAGATAGATCTGCACCAGTTCCAGCTCCGCACGGTCTGCGAGATCGGCCTGCAAATCGGATACAATCTCTCCGCCGGTCACAATCTGCACAATTTTAATCTGCTCGCCGCGGCCTGCGTGAACCGCCGTCCGGACAGTCGCCCGCTCCGCATTCAGATTCATGATGACTGTACGCGGCTGCGCCCCGCCGGATATTTCAATCTTCGCCGAATGCTCAATGACGATTCCGGCCGGATTCGTGCTGTCGCCGGAAATGACAATGTCATCTGCAAAACCGTCCTGTATTTCCCGTTCCGTCCCGTTGACGCCGAGCCATGAAAAGGTCGGCGCAGGGAGCAGATTGAGTTGTTTGTTCGCCATACGCCCTCCTTATCCGGTCGTTCCGGTCATTTCCAGACGGATGAGATTGTTCATCTCGACCGCGTATTCCAGCGGCAGCTCCTTCGAGACATTGCCGGCAAAGCCGCTGACGATCATCGCTCTGGCAGTTTGCTCGTCCATGCCGCGGGACATCAGATAAAACACCGCGTCATCGCTGATTCTGCCGATTTTGGCCTCATGTCCGATGTCGCATTTGTCCGTGCGGATATCCATTGCGGGAATCGTGTCCGAGCGCGAAATGCCGTCGAGCATCAGCGATTCACAGCTCACGGACGAACGGCTTCCGGCCGCGTTTTCATGCACCGTGACCGCGCTGCGGAAGGTGCTGATGCCGCCGCTTTTCGAGATGGATTTTGTATCAATATGTGACGAGGTTTCCGGCGCATTGTGTACGATTTTCGCGCCGGTGTCAAGGTTCTGGCCCTCGCCGGCAAAGGTGATGCCGGTAAATTCTGCGGAAGCGCCGCGCCCGTTCAGAATGCTCATCGGGTAGAGGTAGGAAACATGAGAGCCGAAGCTGCCCGATACCCATTCGATGCGCCCGCCTTCTTCCACGAGTGCGCGCTTCGTGTTGAGATTATACATATTCTTCGACCAGTTCTCGATCGTCGAATACCGCAACTTTGCGTGCTTTCCGACATACAGCTCCACGCATCCCGCGTGCAGTCCCGCCTCGTAGTATTTCGGCGCGGAGCAGCCCTCGATGAAGTGGAGCTCGCTGTTTTTTTCCAGAATAATCAGCGTATGCTCAAACTGTCCCGCACCCTTCGCGTTCAGCCGGAAATATGACTGCAGCGGGATTTCGAGCTTCACGCCGGCGGGCACATACACAAACGAACCGCCCGACCAGACCGCGCCGTGCAGCGCTGCAAATTTGTGGTCGGCCGGCGGTACGAGCTTCATGAAATGTGTCCGGATGATTTCTGCATACTGCGGATCGTGCATCGCGCTTTCGAGGTCGGTATACACGACGCCGGACTGCGCGACCTCCTTGCGGACATTGTGATACACGAGCTCGCTGTCGTACTGCGCGCCGACACCGGCCAGTGATTCCCGCTCTGCCTGCGGGATGCCGAGGCGTTCAAAGGTCTCCTTGATGTGCGCCGGCACATCGTTCCAGTCGGTGTTCATGCGGGATTTCGGGCGGATATATGTGACGATATTGCGCATATCCAGTCCGTCCACCGACGGTCCCCAGACCGGCATTTTCATCCGGGAATAGATTTCCAGCGATTTCAGACGGAATGCGAGCATCCATTCCGGATCGCCCTTTTCCTCCGATATTTCACGGATGATCTCCGGCGTGATGCCGCTCGAAAGGAAATCTGCCGCATCCTCGTCGTACCGGAAATCATACAGCGAACGGTCGATCTCTGCGACCTGTGTTTTTTGCTTCATATTGCGCCCTTTCCGGTCAGATGCTCAAACCCGTGCTCGTTTATTTCTGCGACCAGCTCCGCGCCGCCCTCTTTGACAATTTTTCCGTCTGCGATGATGTGTGCGCGGTCGATCTGCAGCGCCTCCAGAATTTTCGTGTTGTGCGTGATGATGAGCAGAGAGCCGCCGCAGCGTTCGCGGTAAGCCGCGATGCCCGCCGAGACCGTCCGCACGGCATCCACATCGAGGCCGGAATCCGTTTCATCGAGAATCGCAAGACGCGGTTTCAGCATCAGCAGCTGCAGGATCTCCGCCTTTTTCTTTTCGCCGCCGGAGAATCCGACATTCAGATCGCGGTCGGCGTAGGCCGCATCCATTTGCAGCACATCCATTGCCGCGTGTAGCTGCTTTTTGAAGTCCCAGAGCTTCATGCGCTGGCCCGTGACCTGTTCCAGTGCATTCCGCAGAAAATCCGAGAGCGTGATGCCCGGAATTTCCACCGGATTCTGAAATGACAGGAAAATGCCGCGTTTTGCGCGTTTGTCCGGAGATTCCCCGGTGATATCCGCGCCGTCAAAGACGATGCTGCCGCCGGTGACCTTGTATTCCGGGCTGCCCATGACCGTAAAGCCGAGTGTGGATTTGCCCGCGCCGTTCGGCCCCATGAGCACATGCGTCTCACCGCTGCCGACTTCCATCGAAACGCCGTGCAGCAGCTCTGTTTCCTCGATTTCAACTGACAGATTTTTGATTGTCAGCAATGCCATATGCTTCATCCTTCCATATTATCCCCATCGAATAAATAGGTTATGAACATATTATACCACACATTGCCTACCTTGTCAATAGGATAACGAAAAAACAGCGGATCGTACTGCGGTCCGCTGTTTTCTGTTATGCGCTCGGCATTTTAGTTTTGATTGCGCTCAGGCGTTCGAGCGCCTCGTTCAGCGTCTTGTTTTTCTTTGCAAAATGCAGCCGGATGTAGCGGTTTTCGGGCTCCTTGAAGAAGCTTGAGCCCGGCACGGCTCCGACGCCGACATACTGTGCGAGCTTTTCGCAGAAGTCAAGGTCGCTCTGATAGCCGTATTCCGACACATCGAGCAGAATGTAGTAGGCGCCCTCCGGAACCGTGTGC
>JAILIG010000070.1 GCA_024695445.1 Oscillospiraceae bacterium | reverse complement strand
GAGCACCAACTCTCAGCCGGCAACCCTTACCGTCAAGCCGACGGTCACCGAAAGCCCGAAGGATGTCACCGCAGTCGAGGGCGAGACCGTCTATCTCACCGTGAAAGCGAACGGCCCGAACCTCTCCTATCAGTGGAAGGTATACAAAGCCATCAACGGCACATTCTGCTGGTCCAACAGCGATCTCGAAGGCAACAAAACCGCAACCCTGAAGGTCCCTGTGGCGTATTACCGTGACGGACACAGATTCCGCTGCGTCGTCACCGCAGGAAACGGCAAAACCGATACTTCTGCCGCCGCCAAACTCACCGTCCAGGCGAAGGTCACCACGCAGCCCAAGACCATTACCGTAGAAAAAGACAGCACGGCCGTGTTCTCCATCGTCGCAACCGGCAATATGCTCTCCTACCAGTGGCAGTACAACAACGGCAGCGGCTGGTACAACTCCACTGCAAACGGTGCAAAGACTTCGGCCATCGACTTTACTGCAACGGCCTACCGCGACGGACAGCAGTACCGCTGCGTCGTCACCTCTTCCAACGGCACCTCCGATACCTCCCTGCCGGCAACTCTTAAGGTTAAGCCGGCCATTACCAAACAGCCGACGAACCAGATCGGCGTCGCAAAATCAGCTGTGACCTTCACCATTGCCGCATCCGGCAACACCCTGAGCTATCAGTGGCAGGTCAACATGGGCTCCGGCTGGAGAAACTCCGAAATGAGCGGCGCGACCACACCTGAGCTATATGTGCCGGTCTATGTCTACCGCGAAGGCTACCAGTACCGCTGCGTGGTCACATCGAAAAGCGGCGCGACCACGACTTCGTCCCCCGCAACACTCTATGTAAAGCCGTACATCACCGGACAGCCCAGAGATGCGTCCGGAAAGAACGGCGGCGTCGTGTCGTTCCATGTCACGGCAAGCGGCAAGAATCTGAGCTATCAGTGGCAGGAGTTTGACTCCAAGAAAGGCTGGACCAACTCTACGCTTTACAGCGCGCAGGAAGACTGCCTGATCGTTCATATCCACAGCGATACAAAGAGCTGCAAATTCCGCTGCATCGTCTCCTCGTCCAACGGCACCTCAACGACATCCAATATTGTCAGCCTGACAGTCAAATAAAGCTTCAGCCGCCCTGCATCCAAAGCGGGGCGGCTTTGCTGTCTCATCGGTTGCAATCGGCGCGCAGTTATGGTATAATAAAAGAGGCTCATGACGGCGCGGCCCGTCCGCACCGCACACCGGCCGAAGGAAGGAAAGTGAACACCGATGCACCGCATTCTCATCACCAACGACGACGGCATCACAGCGGACGGCCTGATCCGTCTGGCCGCTGCCGCAAAGGAATTCGGAGAGGTCTTTGTCGTCGCGCCGGACAGTCAGCGCAGCGCCGCCTCCCACAGCATCTCCCTGCACAGCCACATCGACATTTACCCGCATGATTTCCCCGTCAGCGGCGTGCGCGCCTTTTCGTGCAGCGGAACCCCTGCGGACTGCGTGCGCGTCGGCTGCCTGAGCATCATGCCGGAGAAGCCGGACACGGTGCTGTCCGGCATCAATTACGGCTACAATGTCGCCTCCGACCTGCAGTATTCCGCAACGGCGGGCGCGGCATTTGAAGCGGCATTTCAGGGCTGCCGCGCAATCGCATTTTCGGAGGACGCCGTCCCCTGCCACGAGACCGCTGACCGCTATCTGCGGGAAATTTTAGCGGAGCTGCTCACTCTGCCGCCGCTCGCGGGACAGATCCGGAATGTCAATTTTCCCGGCTGTCCGCTCAGCGAATGCAGGGGCATTCTGCGGGACAGAGCCGTCTCTCCGGGGATGTTCTACCGCGACACCTACCGGCAGATCGCCGAACTGGAACACGGCGGTGTGCGGCTCACGGTAAACGGCCAGTACAACGAGGACGCTGAGGAGGGCAGCGACTTCCGCGCCGTCTGTGACAGATATGTCTCAGTCGGAACCGTGAACAATATCGGGTACCCGGTTCTCTGAAGCATCTTTTGTAAGGATTTTTGTAAGGAGCAATACAGTTATGGAAAACCAATCTGCAAGGGCGAAAAGCGACCTGTCGCTGCTCGCCCCTGTCCTTGCGGAGTATGCGCCGCAGAAGGGCAGCCTGATTACGATTTTGCAGCACGCGCAGGACATATACGGATATCTGCCCGCCGATGTCCTGTTCCACATCGCGGAACAGACCGGTACGACGCCGGCAAAGGTCATGGGCGTGGCAACCTTTTATACCCAGTTCCGGTTCCAGCCGGTCGGCAAGTATCTGATTCAGCTCTGTGACGGCACGGCCTGTCATGTCAACGGCAGCGCGCAGATCGCAGAAGCCATCCGGCAGCATCTGCATATTGAAAACGGCGGCACCACCGCGGACGGTCTGTTCAGCCTGAACATCGTAGCGTGTCTGGGCTGCTGCTCGCTCTCCCCCGTCATGACTGTCAACGACGACAGCTACGGCGCACTGACGCCCGAAAAAGCCGTTGCCATTCTGGACGGTCTGCGTGCAAAGGAGGCGGCTGTATGAGCATTCGTATTGCCGTCGGACAGGGCAGCTGCGGCATCGCCGCGGGCGCCGCAAAGGTCTTTGCCGCACTGGAGCAGCAGCTTGCCGGCAGCGCCGTTTCGCTCGGAACGGTCGGCTGCATCGGAATGTGCTGGCTGGAACCGATTGTCGATTTATACGAGGATAACCGCCTTGCCGCAAGACTGGTGCGTATCTGTCCCGACGATGCCGCACGCATCGCCGAAGCGGCACGAACCGGCGATCTCTCCGGCATTGCCGGCCTGACGATCTCTGCGGAGGACAGCCGCTTTCTGGAACAGCAGACACGCATCGCGCTGCGGAACTGCGGCATCATTGATCCGAACTCGCTCGAAAGTGCAAGAGCGGCGGGCGGCTATGCCGCGCTGGAAGCCGTTCTCACCGGCAAGGGCATGACGCCCGAAGAGGTCATCGCCTGCATCAAGGTGTCCGGTCTGGCCGGACGCGGCGGTGCCGGCTTCCCGACATGGTTCAAGTGGAACGCCGCAAGACAGTCTCCGGGCGATGAGAAATATCTCATCTGCAACGCGGACGAGGGCGATCCCGGCGCATTCATGGACAGAGCCGTCATCGAGTCCGATCCGCACACCCTGATCGAAGGAATGCTGATCGGCGCCTATGCAATCGGCGCAAAGGAGGCCGTCGTCTATGTCCGTGCGGAGTATCCGCTGGCCATCCGGCGGCTCTCGCACGCCATTGACGAGGCAAAAGCGGCCGGACTGATCGGGCAGCACATCCTGGGGACGGACTTTTCCTGCGAATTCCGCATCAAGGCGGGCGCGGGCGCATTCGTCTGCGGCGAGGAAACCGCACTGATCGAATCGCTCGAAGGGCAGCGCGGAATGCCGCGTCTGAAGCCGCCGTTTCCCGCGGCTGCAGGCTACTGGCAGAAGCCCTCGAACATCAACAATGTCGAGACCTTCGCCAATGTCGCATGGATCATTCAGCACGGCGGCGAAGCATTTGCCGCAATGGGCACCGAGGGCTCGAAGGGCACCAAGGTCTTTGCGCTGACCGGTAAAATCCAGCGCAGCGGCCTCGTGGAAATCCCGATGGGCATGACGCTGCGCGAGGTCATCTTCGGCATCGGCGGCGGCGTGCGGGACGGACGGCAGTTCAAGGCGGTGCAGCTCGGCGGCCCGTCCGGCGGATGTGTCCCCGCTGAGCTGCTCGACACCGTGATCGACTACAAGGAGCTCAGCGCAACCGGCGCCATCATGGGCTCCGGCGGCATGGTCGTCATGGACGACACCACCTGCATGGTCAGCATGGCAAAATTCTTCCTCGATTTCACCGCCAAAGAGTCCTGCGGCAAGTGCGTCCACTGCCGCATCGGCACAAAGCGGATGCAGGAGATCCTGGACCGCATCGTCAGCGGAGACGGAAAACCGGAGGATCTTGACCTGCTTGAAGAGCTGTGTCTCGCCGTGCGGGACGGCGCACTCTGCGGCCTCGGCCAAACGGCACCGAACCCGGTTCTGACGGCACTGCGCTATTTCCGGCCGGAATTTGAAGCCCATACGGCGGTGGAAAAGCGCTGTCCCGCCCACGCCTGCGCCGCGCTGCTGCAATATGAAATCGACGCGGAGAAATGCCGCGGATGTACCGCCTGCGCGAGAAAATGTCCGGTCGGCGCCATCGCGGGCAATGTCAGACAGCCGCATACAATCGACAAAAATCAGTGCATCCGCTGCGGTGCCTGCTTTGCCGCCTGCCGCTTTGATGCGGTCAGCAGACTTTGAACAGGAGGGAATTCAGATGAAGCAGATTCATTTCACAGTCAACGGGATTCCCTGCGTCTGCGATGAGGGTATGACAATCTTGCAGGCCGCCAGGGCCAACGGCATCGAGATTCCGAATCTCTGCAATGACGAACGGGTGCGCGTTTACGGCGCGTGCGGGCTCTGTGCCGTCGAAATCACGGACGGCGGCGACGGCAGACCGCTTCCGAAGCTGCTGCGCGCCTGCTCCGCCAAAATTGCAGAGGGCTATGCCGTGCGCTTTGACACCGACCGCGTCACGCGCTCCCGCAAAATTGCGCTTGAGCTGCTGATGAGCGACCACACCGGCGACTGCCGCGGCCCGTGTCAGCTGAACTGTCCTGCCGGCACGGACTGTCAGGGCTATGTCAAAAAAATCGCGCAGGGCGATTTTCAGGGCGCCGTCGAAATCATCAAGGAGAAGATTCCGCTGCCCGCTTCCATCGGCCGTGTCTGCCCGCATCCGTGTGAGCAGCACTGCCGCCGCGGTCTGGTCGAGCAGCCCGTTTCCATTGCTGCACTGAAAGCCCACGCCGCAGACCGCGATCTCGCCGGTACGCCGTTCCGCGCAGCGCAAAAGCCAGATTCGGGCAAGCGTGTGGCGGTTGTCGGCGGCGGTCCTGCCGGTCTCACGGCCGCATATTTCCTGCGCCTTGCAGGTCATGCGGTCACGGTGCTGGACGCGCAGGCACACATGGGCGGTATGCTGCGCTACGGCATCCCTGCGTACCGTCTGCCGAAGGATGTGCTCGACCGTGAAATCGCGCTGATCGCAGAAACCGGCGTCACGCTGAAAAACGGTGTCCGCCTCGGCAGAGACATCACGCTGGACGCTCTGCGCAGAGCGTACGACGCCGTCATTCTGGCAACCGGCGCATGGGCCTCCATGCCGATGCGCGTGCCGGGCGAGGAGCTTTCCGGTGTCACGGGCGGTATCGAGTTTTTGCACGGCATCAGCTCGCAGGAGGGCGAAATTCCCGATCTCAGCGGTAAAACCGTCGCGGTCTGCGGCGGCGGAAATACCGCGATGGACGCCTGCCGGACGGCTGTACGCTGCGGCGCGGAGAAGGTGTATGTCATCTACCGCAGAACGCGCAGCGAAATGCCCGCAGAGGACATTGAAATCACCGAAGCGGAGCAGGAGGGCGTGATCTTCCGGTTCCTCACGAATCCCGCCGAGCTGATCGGCGAAAACGGCCGCGTCAGACAGATGCGCCTGCAAATCATGGAGCTGGGCGAGCCCGACGCTTCCGGCAGACGCGCACCGGTGCCGGTCGAGGGGAAATATGAGCTGCTGGACACCGATCTGGTCATCATGGCAATCGGCCAGAAGCCCGATCCCGCGGGGCTGGACGGCATTTTCCTGACGAACAGGGGCACGGTCTCCGCGGATGCGCACAGCTTCCTGACCAATCTGCCCGGCGTCTACGCAGTCGGCGACGCGACAAACCGCGGGGCATCCATCGCCATTGAGGCGATCGGAGAGGCCGGCCGCTGCGCAAAGGTCGCAGATGCGGCGCTGCGCGGCGAAAGCAAGCCGTATTTTGCGCCGTTTTACTCGCAAAAAGCGGTCACCGCCGCTGACCTTGCCGACCGGGAAACAGTCCCGCGCTGTGAGCCGCCGGTGCGCGACGCGGCAGAACGGCGGACGGATTTCCTGCCGGTCAGCCTCGGCCTGACCGATGCAGCAGCGATGCACGAGGCGAAACGCTGTCTCGAGTGCGGCTGCCATGACTACGCCGACTGCCGCCTGATCCGCTATGCACAGCAGCAGCCGATCAGCCCGGAGCGCTTTGCCGGCGCGAAAAATGTGCATCAGCCGGAGCGCCGTCTGGTGACAATCGAGCGCGACAACGGCAAATGTATCCTCTGCGCGCTCTGTGTGCGCATCTGCGAGGAACAGGCAAAGCAGGGCATCCTGGGACTTGTCGGCAGGGGCTTCCCCACCGTCATCCGGCCGGAATTTGACCGCCCGGAACGCATCAGTGCCTGCAGGGACTGCCTCCTCTGTGCCGACGCCTGCCCGACCGGCGCTCTGCGTATTCTGTAACCCTGCAAAGCATCGGAAGCCGCGGGCGATTGTGGAGAACAAACACGGAAAGGAGGTGGAGGAATGGAGTTAACGGAAGCGATTTTTCAGCGGCACTCCTACCGCGGGGCATATGCAGACCGTCCTGTGCCGCGGGAGCATCTGCGGCAGATCATGGAAGCAGGACTGGCCGCGCCGTCCGGCTGCAACAAGCAGACGACCTTTCTGATCGGAGTGGATGACCGCGCACTGCTCCGCGATCTGCTGGACATCATGGATCCGCCGGCCTGCGCGACGGCGCCCGCTGCGATTCTCGTTCTGACCAGGCGGCGCATCGCGTACACAGACGGAAACGGCGTCCCGCGCTGCTATGCCGTACAGGACTACGCCGCAGCGATTGAGAATATGCTGCTCACCGTCACGGCACTCGGCTACGCGAGCTGCTGGATCGAGGGACACATCACCGATGCGGATGAACAGGGCAGACGCATGGCAGAGCGTCTGAATGTTCCCGCAGAATATGAGCTGATCTGCATTCTGCCGGTCGGTGTTCCGCTGGACGACATGAAGCTTCCGCGCAAACGCGATTTTTCGCAGCGCGCCTGCTTCAACGGCTGGAGCATCACACCGTTTTAACCGTCTTAACAATCTGTCTAACCAATCGGAGGTGCATTCATCATGACAATTCAGGAAGCACGCACAAACTGTGCAATCAAGCAAAAACTGGGGCTGCATTTCATCCTCGCATCCGTTCTCATCTGGACCGCGGTGCTCTGTGTTCATCTGACCGGCCTGCATCCGCTGACCAAAAACCTGCTCACCTTCTGCTGCACGGCAATGCTGGCGCCGCTGGGGTATCTGTTTTCAAGGCTGCTGCACATTGATTTCCAGGCAAAGGACAGTCCGTTTTCCAAACTCATGGTGCTGTTCTCGCTCAATCAGCTTCCCTATCTGCTGATCGCCATGTGGATTTACTACGAAATCCCGGACAGGATGCCGATGGTGCTTGCGGTCATCTTCGGCGCGCATCTGCTGCCGTACAGCTGGCTTTATCAGTCCAAAAACTATCTGGTATTTTCGATTGCGGTTTCCGTCGCCGCGCTGGCAGTCGGGCTGAACTTTTCACCGGCTGTCCTCGCGCTCATGATGGTCTGCGCGGAGATTCTGTTCTGTGTGCTGCTTTGGTTCGAGTACAAAAAACTGGTGCAGAAATCCGGCTGATGCCGCATGAATAAAAAAGCGCCGGTGATGCGGTTCAGCCGCATCACCGGCTTTTTTGCAGATTTCCGTGTATTTTCCCTGCGGCGGGCACTGCCCGCCGGGGCAGTGCCGCATTATCAATCCGCCGGAGATACCGCATAGGGCACCGCGCCAGCATCAGTCTTCAATCGCAAAGTACATCGCCGGCTCACGCCAGCAGCTTTCGCGCCAGAAATTCAGCCGGTCGTCGGTCATGCTGCCGGTGACCGGATCGTATTCCGGCTTAATCCACTGCAAGGCAGTCTCGACGCGCATATAGCCCTCGATCACACCCTTCGGCACGCTGATCGCGTAATAATAGCAGCACATCGCACAGTCCATACACTCCGGCTGATAGCCCAGCAGATTCAGGCGCAGCACGGTCTTTCCGGTCGCTCCGCTGCTGACCATGCCGAGCTGCCGAACACCGAGCTCATAGCTGCCGGAGTTGAGATACACCGCGCCGACGATCACATCGTTTTTCTCGAAAAATGCGTCGGTTCTCCAGTCCTTTGTTGCATCCTCTTCCAGAAATGCCATGAAGGCTTCATCCAGAAGGTCGCCGGACATATTCCGCTCCTGGATGTTTACGAGGCTGTGCAGCACGCAGGAAACGGGTTCTCCGGTTCTCCATTGCTCCGGATACCGCTGCGTATGGATGCCGTAGTTTCTGAACAGAACGCAGTTCATGCCGGCAGGATAAGAAGAAACCGGATAAGTGGAAGCTGTCGTCTGTACGCCGCTGCATAGCCCCGTGCTTTCCGTTTCCTGTGCGGATGCAGTGCCGGTATCAGAAGAACGGGAATCGGTGCTGCCGGTTTTTTCCGTCACGGCCGGCAGATCACTGCTGCCGGAACCGGAATCGGTGCCCGCGGTCGTCTGCTTGTCGGTCTGTTCCGGTTCTCCGCCGGCGGTTGTCTCCGTCTGTGCAGCGGAACCGCTGTCCGGCGCAGAGGTCTGTTCTCCGGTACCGGCAGAAGACTGCTCCGGGCCGTCCGCCGGAGCCGTTGCCGGCTCCACTTCAAGAACCTGCGTGCCCGCGGAATTCGACGCCGCAGTCAGTTCCCTTGCAGCGCGTCCGGTGCGGTACATCCAGACGCCGCATCCGGCGACAAACGCCGCACACGCGACCAGTCCTGCCGCCGTGACAATCCGGGAAAGGACAGAATGCCGCTGCGGCTCGGACACCTCCGGCACAAAGCCTGCACCGGCTTCGTCAACGCCGTCCGCCGTACCGGATTTCAGCGCTGCTTCGATATATTCGGGACGAATGTCTCCCATCGCCTGCAATAGCTTTTTCGTTTTCATAAAAACGCCTCCTTCGTAAGCAGCTTTTTCAGTGCGGCACGGGTGCGCATCAGCCGGATCTTGACATTGCTGACCGAAAGGCCGAAGCGCTCCGCGATCTCCTGCACGGGCATCATGGCGTAATAGCGCGCGACAAAGAGGTTCCGGTCGGTCGGCTTCAGTGTGCCGAGGAAGCGGTTGATGCGCTCCGTCAGCTCTTTGGCTTCGAGCTGCGCCGCGACATCGTCCGGCGCGGAGACACATTCGCTCAGCTCGTCCATTGCCGCCGCAATCTGGCTGCCGCCGCGCTTTTCCGCACGCTGATGCTCCCAGCGATCCATCGCCGTGCGGCGCAGAGCCGTGTAAAGATACGCTGCGAAATGCTCCGGGTTTGCCGGGGGGATGGCATTCCATAGCTTCAGCATCGCATCGTTGACACATTCCTCCGCGTCTCCGGCGCTGCCCAGCATATTGCGTGCCATGCTGCGGCAGTTTTCCCCGTAACGCGCAAGCGTTTCCGCGATTGCCCGTTCGTCTCTCGCCTGAAACAGTGCAATGATCTCACGGTCGTCCATTCTGCTCCCCCCCTTTGCTGCTTCTGTCTATAGAGACGGAAACCGCGCCGTCCGGTTACACTTTTCCGGAATTTTTGTTTTTCCGCGCAATGAAACCGCCCCCGCCGGCGTATGAACCTGCGGGGGCCGGCACCGCCGTCATTTTCCCGGAGCGGCTGCGTTCAGCGGAAGCAATTTTTCTGTGCGTCATAGGAAAAGCCGGATTCTGCGAGCTTTTCAACGATTTCTTTTTCGTCGCATTCATGCTCCCTGCAAAAATCCGAAAGGCTCAGACCGGTATCGCGGAGCTGTGTATTCAAATAGCTGAACAGAATATACGGATCGTTCGGCAGCTTCATCCTCGGTTCACCTCCGTTCGGAATCGTGATAAAAAATCAGCAGGCGCGTTTTTCCGCACCTGCCGATGTCATTTGCAGTCAGCCCGCAGCTGTGCAGGCAACGATAAATCCGTCGATGTTGTCGCCGGAAACGGTCGGCTCCATGCCGGCCGGATACGGAATTGAGGTCGTCGAGCCCATCTGCGAAGCCGGCACATAGTAGACCTCATAGTCCTTGCCGCCGTAGTTCATCTTCAGATGCCCGCTGTCCCATGTGTGAGTACGCAGCTCGTTGAGGTATTCCTCCAGACAGAGTGCGTGCTCGGTCATGTACTGCGCGTGCGGCACGCCGACATAGCGGTAATGCCACGGCAGTCCCTTCATACCGGTCTGCTCGGACTTGTCGGCGGTGTAGCGCACCACAAAGCCGAATTCCGGCGCGTGCTGCGGCATCCAGGCGTATTCGCCCTCGCCGGTCAGGCCGCTGTGCTTGCCGGCCGCTTCATTCAGCACGGAGATATCGAGCGAAAGGCCGGCTGCGCGCTCCGGAATGCTGACCTGGAACTCCGGCGCAGTCGGAACCTGCGTTGTCGCGTAGACCATCAGGTTGTTCTTGCCGGTCGAAGCGTAGAACGCATTGAACATCGAGACCATCGGGCTGATGATTTCGTTGTTGACGAGCAGACCGCGGTTCGGCAGACGGATGTGGTCATATTTGATGGCCGAGAACGGTGTCATTGCCGGTGTTGCAGCGAGCGGGTGATCCGCATCGACCAGAATCAGGCTGCCGGTATGAACATCGGCATTCTGCACATCGGTCGTCAGCGCATCGGTCGGCACCGGATTGGTCGCAGCCGTCGTCGAGGTGCTCTCGCTGCCGGTCTGGTCACTGCCGCCGGTCAGATCGGTCAGGACAGTGGAATCCGAAGACACATTCGTCGCATCCGTCCCCGGCACGATGTCCGTCACCGAGCTGCTCGGTGAATGCACATTCAGCTTGCCGCGCATATTGCCCCAGTCAATCCAGAGCCGGCGGAAAAAGTCCACCGCAAAGATACCGATGATGACAAGGGTGAGAACCTGAGCCACAGGTCCGAAAATGAATCGGCGATTCATGATTTCAAATCTCCCTTCTGAGCAGGAGCATCCTCCTGCATGGGTAATGCCTCGGGCGGTGCCGGCAGCAGCGCCGAGACGCGTTTTGTCATTTCCTGCCGCACCTGCTTCAGCACAGCGGGGGAAGGATTCTCCGGATCGGTCTGCGGAATGCTGAACGGTGCACCGAACCGGACCGTGATTCTGCTGCGGAAGCGCAGTTTGCCGGAAAAGGAGATGCCGACCGGCACAACAGGCGCACCTGTCTGTGCGGCAATCAGCGCGGCACCGGTCTTGAAACGGCCGAGCGAGCCGTCCTTCGAACGGGTGCCCTCCGGAAATATCAACGCATTTTCGCCGTTTTTCAGGCGTTCACTCAATTCTGCAAGCGGAGAGAGATCGCCGGTGCCGCGGTCGATCGCCACCGCACCGAGACGGCGCAGGATCCGACCGATCAGGCCCTTTGAAAAGAGCTCCTGCTTGGCCAGAAAGCAGAACTGTGCTTTGCGGTTCTGCAGTCCGATCAGAATCGGATCGGCATTGCTTCTGTGATTGCTGACATAGAGACAGCCGCCCTCCTGCGGAAGGTTTTCCTGCCCCTCCGTGCGGATCTTGAACGCAACCGGCATCAGGACAGACAGCACACCGAAGGCAATTTTATAAAACGCACTCATATGCCGAGCTTCTCCCTGCATACGGCGAGCATCATTTCCTCAGACTGATCGAGGTCGGCATTCGTCGTATCGACCAGAACGGCATCCTCTGCCTGTCTGAGCGGGGCGATTTCGCGCTCCGTATCCTGCTTGTCGCGCCGGATGACATCGGCGAGCACTTCCTCATAGGTCTGCACGCCGGGCTGCTTCTGCTCCAGCTCCAGGAATCTGCGCTCTGCGCGCTTTTCCGCCGAAGCCGTCAGAAAGATCTTGACCTGCGCGTCCGGCAGCACGACGGTGCCGATGTCGCGTCCGTCCATGACAACGGACTGCTCCGCTGCCAGCTGACGCTGCATTCCGAGCAGGTGCTCCCGCACAGCCGGAATGGCCGAGACGCGGGACGCCGCCATCGAGACCTCCGGTGTCCGGATGACCTCGGAGACATCCTCTCCGTTGAGCAGAACGCGCTGCACGCCGTCCGAATATTTTAGTGTAACATGGATGACAGGGAGCAGCTCCATGACGGCCGCCTCGTCCTCCGCATGACATCGCAGTGTGTGATATGCAATGGCGCGGTACATCGCGCCGGTATCGACATAAATATATCCGAGCTTTGCCGCAAGCCGCCGCGCCAGTGTGCTTTTGCCTGCACCGGACGGTCCGTCAACGGCAATGTTGATTGCCTGCATCTGCGCGCACCTCCGCTGTATCTTTCTCTAATCTATATTAGTATACCACATTCCGACAGATTTTGCAAGCACTTTGCGCAAAATCCATGTGAAAAACTGATTTCGCCGTCTGTTTTCCGCGGATTTATGCAGGATGCTCAAATCCGCAGGCCGGATTCCGCCTGATAAAGCGGCTTACGCCACAGCAGACCGGGCACGCTGCCGGGCACACTGCGGCGTATTGTTTCTTCCGTTCTGTCGAGGAGCTTCTCACTGTCCGTCAGCGATTGCCCCGGATTTCGGCCACCACGGCAGCCGCACCAGCACCGGTACGCGCATCAGGAGCTCCTGCGGAATCTCCTGCGGCGGCGTGACAAAGTCCGGCACGGTTACACAGGCGACCGGCAGCCCTGTCAGGGCAGAGAGCGCCTCGCATTTCGGCAGGCTCTCCGCGATCATCGCGGCGTCGGTTTCCATGCCGAGGTTCGTGTTGTTGACGAGATGCGTCAGCTTCATGCGGCTGGCACGCTCAATGCCGGCCAGATACGCTGCCGCGTCCTCTGCCGTCCGCGTCAGGTAGCGCCGGAAGGACACCACCGCCAGCATATCCAGCTCGCCGGTCTCCGCGTAGCTGTTCAGCACATGGGAATAGCGTCCCAGCGCCACAGCGCCGTCCTCGTCGCCGCCGACATCAATAATCAGAAAGCCGTCCTCGGCCGCCAGTCCGCCGAGGTCAAACTGCACGCTCGGGATATCGACATTCGTGTTTGCATAGTCGGGCGCACGGAGCGTGATGCCGCGCTTTGCAAAGGCCTCCCTGAAATCCGCGGTGCGGAAATACGGGTTCACGAGGTCAAAATCGACGACCGTGACCTTCTGACCGGTCTTTGCAAGCTCCAGTGCGAGCGATGCGGAAAAATTCGTCTTGCCGGATCCGAAATGCCCGGTGACGACAATGATTTTTTTCGGCTGATACATAAAAATGCTCCTTACTCTGTGTCATACTCTCCTGTCATTATATCACATCCCGAAAAAAAAAGCAAGGCGATTCCCTTGACTGTACGCCCCGATTATGCTATAATAAAGTGCAGAAACCGAAAATCAGAGAGGATGATTCCATGCTGCTTTACAATTCCCTCACCAGACAAAAAGAGGAATTCCGTACCGCGGAGCCGGGCAAGGTCAAGATGTATACCTGCGGCCCGACCGTATATCATTACGCGCATATCGGCAATCTGCGCACCTACATCATGGAGGATGTGCTGGACAAATATCTCCGCCAGTCGGGCTACGATGTTCTGCGCATCATGAACATCACCGATGTCGGACACCTGACTTCCGACGGCGATACCGGCGACGACAAGATGTTAAAGGGCGCAAAGCGTGAGCACAAGACCGTCATGGAGATTGCGAAGTATTACACCGACGCCTTTTTTGCCGACTGCCAAAAGCTGAAAATCCGCCGGCCGGAGGTCGTTCAGCCCGCAACCGGCTGCATCGACGACTTCATCCGCGTGATCTCTGCGCTGCTCGAAAAGGGCTATGCCTATGAGGCAGGCGGCAACATCTACTTCGACACTTCAAAGCTCGAACAGTACTATGTTTTCCACGACTTCCGCGAGGAGGATCTGGAGGTCGGCGTGCGCGAGGGCGTGGACGCCGATGAAAACAAGCGCAACAAGGCGGACTTCGTACTGTGGTTCACAAAGTCGAAGTTTGACGATCAGGAGCTCAAATGGGAAAGCCCGTGGGGGCTCGGCTATCCGGGCTGGCACATCGAGTGCTCCTGCATCAGCATGAAGTATGCGGGCGAAACGCTCGATCTGCACTGCGGCGGCATCGACAATGTGTTCCCGCACCACACCAACGAAATCGCGCAGAGTGAAGCCTATCTGGGGCATAAATGGTGCCCGCACTGGTTTCATGTGCTGCACCTGAACACGACGAGCGGCAAGATGAGCAAATCGTCCGGCGAGTTCCTGACGGTCTCGCTGCTGGAGGAAAAGGGCTATTCGCCGATGGCGTACCGCTTCTTCTGTATGCAGTCGCATTACCGCAAATCGCTCGTTTTCACATGGGAAAACCTCGACAACGCGGCGGCGGCCTACAAAAAGCTGCTCGCAAAAATCGGGACGCTGCTCCATGAGGGCGGCACCGCAGATGCGGCAAAGAAGGACGCGCTGCTCGCGGCATACTACGAGGCCATGAACAACGACCTCAACACGGCACAGGCCGTGACGGTCATTTACGACATTCTCAAGGCGGATGCCGATGCCGCGACGAAGCTCGCCGCCCTCGCCGAAATCGACGGGGTGCTGTCGCTTGACCTGATCGGCGGCGCAAAGGCGCAGGCCGAGGCCGCAGAGGATGCGCAGTCTGATATTCCGGCGGAGGTGCTGGCGCTGGTCGAGGCGCGCAAGGCGGCACGGCAGGCAAAGGACTTTGCCAAAGCCGATGCGCTCCGCGACGAGATCGCTGCGCTGGGCTGGGAAATCCGGGAAACCCGGCAGGGCACGCAGATCACGAAAAAAGCATGATGAAAACAACCCGCCCGCGGCAGTGCAGAAGCTGTCGCGGGCGGGTTTTCTGTCCGTTTTTTTTGCGCGGGGATCTCAGAGGCCGTAGATGTTGTACTGGAGACAAAGCCGCAGCCAGAAA
>JAILIG010000187.1 GCA_024695445.1 Oscillospiraceae bacterium | reverse complement strand
GCCGTCCGCAGACGGCGAAACTCTCTCCGCATTAAAAAGAGCTCCGCAAGGGGGTGAATTGCCGCCTTGCGGCAAGAGGGGGACGCCCTGCGATAGAGGGCGTCCCCCTAAAAAGACGATGATAACTTTTTCGACAGACTGAGGCGCCGTATGAATCCGTACGGCGCTTTGTTTATCAGAAATCAGGATTCTTTACTTTCCGGCAAAACTGTGGTATACTAAATGGAAAGGTCCTCCTTTTTCGGACTCTGAAAAAATTTTTTCGGAGAAGTGTAACCTTCTGAAAAGAAAACGCGTCGTAGTGAGTGAAAGGAGTTGAACACTCTTGGACGATACCGGTATCATTCATCTGTTTGAAATGAGAAACGAACAGGCAATTTCTGAAACACAAAGCAAATATCAGGGACTTTGCAGCTCGATCGCATCGCGCATTCTCGGAAATCCGCAGGATGCAGAGGAGTGTGTCAGCGATGTCATGCTCCAGACATGGAATGCAATTCCGCCTGCAAAACCGAATAATTTCCCTGCTTTTCTCTCGACTATGACGCGCAATGCCGCACTGAACCGCTTCCGGCACGAGCACCGTGTCAAACGCGGCGGCGGCGAGCTGACCGCCGTGCTCGATGAGCTCGCAGATGTCATTCCGGACAGCGAGGATGTGGAATCCGCTGTGGACGGCACGCTGCTCAGAGAGGCACTCTCACGCTTTCTGGACGGGCTTTCTGCCGATGCCAGAACGGTCTTTGTACGCCGCTGCATCGAGATGCAGCCCGTCAGCGAGATCGCGGAAAGCTACGGAATGTCAGAGAGCAAGGTCAAGGTAACACTGATGCGCACACGGAAAAAGCTGCGCAAATATCTGAAAGAGGAGGATCTGTTATGAAAAGAATGGATCTGCTGGAAGCACTCGGCAATCTCGACGAAAAGTACACAAACGAAGCAGATGCCCGTGCAAAAGCGACACTGAAAAGAGAAGTATCCCCGATTGAAATGCTGACCGGCACCGCAGAGGAGCCCCAGAGCCGCGGCAGCCGCCGTCCGGCCTGGCTGCGCGCCATGACCGGCGTCGCGGCAGCAGCAGTCTTTGCACTGACCGTCGGCACGGTAGGCAAGGTCATCCTGAACGCCGGACGCACGCCCGGCATGACGCCCGGCAACAGCGTGGCAAGCACCGGAACCGTCAAGACGGATGTCAGAAACATCTTCGGCGGCGAGGGCGCACTGCATATGCTCCTTCAGCAGGAGCGCGGCGGCGGCATCTTTGAGGACAACGGCCGGATCTATATGGTCGGTTCCAAACCGAATATTCAGATCAGCAAGGAGACCGGCGAGATCAGCGACTTTCTTCTCACATACGGTGAAGGTGTGTTATTTACGGACGGACGGGATATCTGCATCCTGCACAGCGACAAGGTGATCTATCGTGTGAAGGACGACGGCGAAGAGGAAAAGCTGCTGGATCTGAAGGAGCTGGAAAACGAATATGGAATCCGCTTTGATACGGAGCAGGATGTGTTCCGCAGAGTCGGCGGGAACCGCTGGTTCCTGTCCTGCGGTGTTCAGATGACCGCAGATCAGTCCTACGGCAGAATCGTCTGCTGGATCGACATCACAGAGCCCGGCACCATTGGCCATGCGACCTTCTTCGGCGGCAGCGATGCAGAAGCCGTCAAGTCCAATCCGTTCCGCTATGAAACTTCCGTCACGCTGACGGAAACCGATGAACCGAATCTGTATCTGTTCACGGAAAGCGCACCGAGCGACGGCATGGTCATCGAGAATGTCGCACTGTTCCGCAACACAGAGAGCGGATCGCTCACCGATTTCATGCATGATGCGGCAAAGGTCAGCTACTTTGACGGCGCTTACTATTCCGTGGAATACTTTGACGAATTCAAGAACGACTATGTGCATTCCCGCATCGTCCGCAGACCGATCGATAATCCGACGGCAGACGGCGAGGTCGTCTGGAATGACTGCGGTCTCCGCAGCTTCGCAATCCGGAACGGCAGAATCTACGCACTGGATTACACGCAGAATGCGGACGGCGAAATGATCTCTGTCAACCCGGACGGCACGGACAGAAAGGTTCTTGCAAGCGGAATCGGCCCGTTCCTTTACGATGCCCGCTTTACGGAGAAGGGCGGCGAATTCGGCGGACAGTATGCCTTCATGACAGAAACGCATCTTGTATTCTGCAATCCGGAGAACGGCAGCACGAAGGAATTTGTCATCAGCCGGAGCACGGACACCACCGATCAGAAGCCGGATGAGACGGAGCAGCAGACCACCAAAACGACGCCTGTCAATTACAATCCGGACTATAAGCTCTACAGTGCGCTGTATAACGACACGGAGAATCTGTTTGCGAACGAAAGCGAATTCCGGAAGGAAATCGACTATTCGGGCGATAAGCTCCCGCTCAGCGGCACTGCGTTTGCAGAGATCATCTCCGTCACGCAGGAGGGCTGCCTCCTCAATGTGTATATGCCGAAGCAGAATGACCGCGAATCCGTCAGAACGACCGGTGAATTCATGCTTGTGCAGTATGCGAGCACAATCGGCGAGATCCTTGTTCCGTCGCCGGTGATGAAGCCTGCGGAGGATCGCCCCGCAGCGGAAAAGCCGCAGATTACGATTACCAAGCAGGAGCAGCTTCTGCCCGTCAACTGGACGGAAAGCATCGGCAAGCTCCAGGAAGGCTGCTATGCACTCGCCGTGCAGGTCGTGGATGCAGATGGCAAGTACGACTGGTTCACCGTGAACATCCCGGTTCTGTGCGGTGAGGAGCAGACCGTGAAGGCCACTCTGATCGGCGAGGACGCAGATAAGTTCTACCTGACCGTCAAGAAGGATGCACTGACAGACGACGGCCGTGAGGTTGCCTTTGTCGATCAGATGCGGATTCCGGCACCGGAAGGAAACATCATGTACGGCCCGCTGACTCCGGACCTCAAGAATGCCGATCTGCGGATTCCGTATGAATATCATGTGCAGGTGGAAAGCATCCCGTCTGCCGTGGTGCAGTTCTACTATCCGGATCTGGTCGATCATGTTGCCGAGGACGAAATCCTGATTACCGTCAGCGGCAAGAATGCAAACGGAAGCGATTCTTCGGCCAAGGGAATGCAGATGCTTCAGGCGCAGGTCTTCTTCGATGACGGCACAGCAAAGAACGAGGGCATGACCGCCAGACTGCTGAAGCAGTATTACGACAATCTCAAGGGTGACAAATGCAGTCTCGAAAGCAAGTATATCAACATCATGTTTGAAGCGAAATAAAAAAACATCGGCGATACTGTACAAAGCCGGCGGAACTAAAAGCTCCGCCGGACTTTGTGCAGTACAGCTGTTTGTATAAAAAAATTTTTATACCAGAGGAGGAATTTTACCCGTGAAAAAAATAGACATGAGGCTGGCTTTTAAGGTGTTCAATATCCTGATTCTCATTTATTACGGGATCGTCGGGGTTATGATGATTCTGAAGCTGTTCGGCATTACGGAGGAGGCCGCCGATGCCGCGCCGGGACTCGGTTTCTTTGCGGTCGTGGTCGCTCTGATTACGCTGATTCCGGTGCTGCTGGTCATTTTCATGGCGCGGGAGGGGCTGCGCGAAAATTACGAGCTCTGTGCCAAGATTGCCATGGCAGTCGTGGTATTGGACATCATCGGGTTTATGATGTCCACAAGCAAGTCCGCATCGGGGCTGATTGGCATTTTCCTCGGCATCATCTACATCTTCATGGCAAAAACAGCGGAGTGAGCGCGATGCCGGCTCCGGACAAATGCTGCGGAGCACCGCGGGAGACAGGGAAACGAAGCTGCGGAATACAGCACCGTTTCCGCCTGCCGCCCGCGGTTTTCCTTTTGCGCCTGCACTATCTGTTCAGCACCCAGATGCCGAGATTCAGATACAGCGCAAAGCAGCACCAGAGCAGATACGGCACCTGCAGCCATGCCGCCGCCGGCGAAATCCGCCGGTATACCAGAATCATCACCAGAATCGACACGATCATGCCCGCAAGCCAGAGCGACGAAAAGCCGTACCAGGAGAGCCCGAAAAACCAGATCATCCAGCAGAAGAAAAAGGTCATCTGCACCGCGTAGGCCGCCGATGCGCCCTCGCGCTCGGACGGCTCCGACGCCTTCTCCAGCACGATCGCAAATCCGAGCCCGATCAGAATCAGCAGCACCGACCACACAATCGGGAACAGGATCCGCGGCGGCGAAAGCGGCGGCTGTGGCACCGTCTCAAAGCGTGCCCGCCCCTTGCTTGTGACTGCGGCGGAAATCCCGCCGGCCGCCAGACTGAATAGGATCCAGAACAGCGCTCTTTTCCAGAATTGCTTCTGTTTCATGTTTTCACCTCCCGTGTGAAAAGTATATGCCTTCCTGCCGGAAAAAATGCAGATTGCTTTTTTGTCCGGTTTGTGTTATAATAAAGGCAACAATTCAGAAAAGGGGGACTCTGTCATGAGTCAGAAGCAGCCGAAAAATCCCGGCGCCAACCGTCAGCAGCGCCGCAATTATGAGCGGAATCCGCAGCAGCAGCATAAAAAACCGAAGGTCCTGCGCATCCTTGCACTGACGCTGTTTGCGTTCATCGTGATCGGCATGGTGCTGGTTCCGCTGTTTGCAAGCCGCTGAACCGGCATGGCAAAAGCAAAGATCCGTTACGAATGTACGGCCTGCGGTGCGGAATATCCGAAGTGGAACGGCAGATGCACCTCCTGCGGCGCGTGGAACACAATCGAGGAAGCGCCGCCGGAGATCCGCGTCAGTCCGGCCGGCAAGGCGTCTGCGCGGAGCGATCTCTCCATGCAGATCCGGGAGCTTGCCGACATCGGCACAAACGAGGACATTCGTTATGACACCGGGATCTCCGAGCTGAACCGCGTACTGGGCGGAGGGCTGGTCAAGGGCTCCGTCGTACTGCTCGGCGGTGAGCCGGGTATCGGAAAAAGTACGCTTCTGCTGCAAATCTGCCAGTTTCTCGGCCGGTCGCATTCCGTGCTGTATGTCTCCGGCGAGGAATCTGCAAGGCAGATCAAGCTCCGTGCGGAGCGGCTCGCGGTCGATACCGAAAATCTCTATCTCCTGACCGGAAACGACGCAGAGGCGATCTGCGACACGGTCATGCAGTCCGAGCCGGATATTGTCATCATCGACTCCATCCAGACGATGAGCATTGCCTCGATCAGCTCCGGCGCGGGCTCCGTCACACAGGTGCGCGAGTGTACAAGCCTCTTTATGCACACCGCCAAGGCAAAGGAAATCCCGATGCTGCTGGTCGGTCATGTGACCAAGGAGGGCGCCATCGCCGGCCCGAAGGTCATGGAGCATATCGTCGATGCGGTTCTGATTTTCGAGGGGGACCGCTATCAGAGCATCCGCGTGCTGCGCGCCGTGAAAAACCGGTTTGGCTCGACCAATGAAATCGGCGTCTTTGAGATGCGGGACAGCGGTCTGGCCGAGGTGGAAAATCCCTCTGCCATGCTGCTGGAGGGGCGTCCGCACGGCGTTTCCGGCACCTGCGTCTGCTGCATGATGGAGGGCAGCCGGCCGATTCTTGCGGAGATTCAGGCGCTTGCGTCGAAAAGTACGCTTTCGGCACCGCGCCGGACGGCGACCGGTCTCGATTACAACCGTCTGTATATTCTGCTGGCCGTGCTGGAAAAGCGCATGGGGCTCTTTTTCGGCGGGCTGGATGTCTATCTGAATATCGTCGGCGGCTTCCGGCTTGATGAGCCGGCGGGTGATCTGGCCGTCGCACTGGGGCTGTATTCCGCCGTCATGGACAAGCCGGTCGGCGAAACGGTCATCGCGTTCGGCGAGGTCGGCCTGGGCGGCGAGGTGCGGGCGGTTTCCGGTGCCGCACAGCGCATTGCGGAGGCGGAGCGCCTCGGCTTTACGCTTTGTATTCTCCCGAAACAGACACTGCGCGGTCTGCAGACCGACCGGTTTACGATCCGGCTTGCAGGCGTGTCCAGTCTGAAAGAAGCATTCCGCGTGCTGGAGCAGGAGGGCAGAAATGGCTAATATTTTCGGACGCCGGCACGACGATCTGCCGGATGACAAAATCAGCATTTCGGACATCGGAACCGATGTCCTGATTTCCCTGCTGGTCATGGCCGGCTCTGCGCTGGCGGAGACCGAGACGCAAAAGCAGCTGATTGTCTGGCTGGCGGAGCATGACCAGTTTATCGGGGACGGATTTGTCGGGTTTGATCTGGCGGATATGCCCTGGAACCCGGAAACCTTTGAGGAGGACCGGCAGTTCATGGTGCGGACGGTGGATGCCGCATCCGTCAAAACCGGCTGGGACAAGCTCTCCTTTGTGCCGAACGAGCCGCATCTGCGGCCGATGCTCGGCTGGTTTCACAAGGCATTTATGCGGCTGAAACGGGAGGATCTTTCGCCGAATGCCCGTGCAGACTGGCTTTCAGACATGGAGCCGGACGATCCTGCGCGGAACGGCTTCCCGCGCTGTGAAAAGCACGGCTGCTTTCTGACTTATCTGGGCTGTCAGGTCTGTCATGCCAGAAACTGACGCCGCTTTTTGAAACGAAACCCCGCCGTCCGGCGGGGATTTGCTTGATACAGCAGCCTTTTTTCGCTTGACAAACTACAAAAAATATGATATACTTGTTCGGTAAGCCGGCGTGATGGAATTGGCAGACGTGCCAGACTCAAAATCTGGTCCTGGCAACAGGGTGCGGGTTCGACCCCCGCCGCCGGCACCAGAGAGAACTCCCGTACAGTGATATGCGGGAGTTTTCGTTTTCTTCTCGGCAGTGAGCCTGACTATATCATAAAAGCGGATTTCACATGATGAAGCGCGATGCCGAGCATACGGAGGAAGAAAAAACTGTTATCATGCAGACTGCGAAGGAGCTGTCAATGATGAAAACGGTCTTTTACAGCGGTCACTGCACGGGCATCCCTGCCTTTGAGCGGATGAAGAAGATCATGGGTGAACAGCTTATCGCCCTGCACAGCGGCGAGCAGATACTATGATATTGAAAGAAAACGCAGATGACCGGTTGTGCCATCTGCGTTTTTGCTATGAAGGGGAAATCCTACAGTCCCAGGCCGTATCCTGCCCCGATCCCGACAACCGCCGCAAGCAGAATAATCCTGATCGGATTCGTCTTTCTGAATGCGAGAAAAGCGGATACTGCGAACAGGCAGAGAAATATCCAGAATGATACCTCCGCAAAACTGCTTGTCTGCAATCCGTTCGGAAAAAATACGGTTCTGCCGACGGAAAGAAATGCCGCGCCAATCATGCCGGCAACGGCGGGCTTTAGGCCGGACATTACGCCCTTGACTGCTTTGCTGTCCTGAAACCTCGCAAAGCACTTCGCAATGATAAGGATTATGATGAAAGACGGCAGCACGATGCCGAGTGTTGCAATTACAGCACCGGGAACGCCGCCTGTCCGGATCCCGACGAATGTCGCCATATTGACCGCAAGCGGTCCCGGCGTACTTTCACTCAGAGCGACGAAATCAACAAGCTCCGCCTGGGTGAGCCAGCCGTGCCGTTCGGCTTCATACTGTATCATGGCAATCATCGCATATCCGCCGCCGAATGTAAATGCTCCGATTTTCAGAAAGGTCAGGAACAAATCAAGATTCTTATGCACGCTATCACCCCAATATGATATTATACTTGATCGTTCATAATCTGTCAATAGCCGCTTCCAATCGCCCCGATTTCCGATACAAAACGGCATATTGACCGGAGATTGTTCTGACAGTAAAATAAAAGTGGTTCCGTTTCCGGCAGTTTTCACAAATATGCGCCGAATTTGGCACGTTTGCTTGCTTTTTTACGGTTTTTATGCTATAATACGGTAATGAATGAATTATCCCCGAAAGGAACTGAGTTTTCATGGCAAAACATCGGGATCAGATGAACGGCAAGCCGTTTGAAATTCCGCGGCCGGCGTTTCCGAAGCGTGCGGTCGTCACCGGCGGTATGCCCTACGGCAATAAAGAGCTGCATTTCGGCCATGTCGGCGGAATGCTCGTCTTTGCGGATACCTACGCGAGATTTCTCCGTGACCGCATCGGCAGCGAAAATGTCATCTTCGTCTCCGGTACCGACTGCTACGGCTCCCCGATCGCGGAGGGCTGGCGCAAGAAGGTCGAGAGCGGAGAGTTCAGCGGCTCGCTGGAGGATTTCGTCCGCCGCAACCACGAAAAGCAGAAGGCGACGCTTGCCGCCTACGGCATCGCGCCCAATCTCTTCGGCGCGTCCGGTCTCGGCAGAACCAAGGAGATCCACGCCGAATATACGCTGGAATTCCTGCAGTCGCTCTATGACAAGGGACAGCTGGAGCGCATCTCGACGATGCAGTTTTTCGACGAAAAAGCCGGCGTCTTTCTAAACGGCAGACAGGTGACGGGCAAATGCCCTGTCGCGGGCTGTCAGTCCGAAAAGGGCTACGCGGATGAGTGTGATCTGGGGCATCAGTATATGCCGGAAAACCTCATTGATCCGGTCTCCGCACTGACCGGCGAGCGCCCGACCATGAAGCCCGTCACGAACTGGTATTTCAAGCTCCGCAGCTATGAGGGGCATATGAGAGACTGGGTGGCGCAGATGCAGAAGGACAAGCGCATCCGCCCGGTCGTCTGGAAGACGATCTCGGAGTTTCTCAATCCGCCCGCTATTTACATCAAGCGGGAATTTGAGGAGCAGTATCTTTCGCTGCGCGACAAAATGCCGGCGCACGAATATCTGGAGGAACCGAAGAAGCCTTCGTTTACGATTTCGTTCGGCAGACTGCCGGACTGTGATGAGGCCTGCCGCATCCTGACGGAAAACGGCATCCGCTACCGCACCGGCAAGACGCTTGTGCCGTTCCGCCTCACGGGAAATATCGAGTGGGGCGTGCCCGCACCGGTACTGGAGGGCGAGGAGGGCCTGACTGTCTGGGTTTGGCCGGAATCGCTCTGGGCGCCGATCTCCTTCACGCAGGCATATCTGGAGCAGATCGGACATGACCGCGCCGAGTGGAAGGATTACTGGTGCAGCAAAGATGCACAGGTGTATCAGTTCATCGGACAGGACAATATCTACTTCTACGGCATCGCCGAGCCGGCCATGTGGATGGCGCAGCAGGCAGCACCCGACAAGACGAACATTCCGCCGGAGGGCGAGCTGCAGATGCCGACGATCGTTGCGAATTACCATATTCTGTTTCTGGACAAAAAGGCGTCGAGCAGCGGCGCCGTCAAGCCGCCGATGGCAGACGATCTGCTGAATTACTACACGGCGGAGCAGCTCCGGATGCACTGGCTGGAGCTCGGTCTCGGCCAGCAGTCCGTCAGCTTTATGCCGAAGCCCTTCAACCAGGCGCTGCTTGAGGAGGAGGCAAAGGCAAAGGCCGCCGGCACGGGCGAGAAGTTCCCCGATCCGGTTGTCAAGAACGCGCTGCTGACAAATGTCTATAACCGCATCATCCGCACGGCGTTTTACACCGCGCAGAAGCTGACCGGCAAGGAGGAAACGGCAGGCTTCCTGCCGGATTGCGCACCGCAGGAGCAGTTTGTCGCGGAGGCGAAAAAGGCGGTGCTCGAATATGAGCGCCACATGGCAAAATTCGCATTTCATCAGTGTACTTATGTGCTCGACGGTTATATCCGCGGCGCAAGTAAGTATATGGCGCGTGCGCTGAAGCCGGAGGAGCAGTCTCCGGAGGAAATTCAGCAGGTGCTGAGCAATTTGTTCTACATGATCCGCATTGCAGCCGTACTGCTGCACCCGATGGCGCCTTTTGGCACGGAAAAGCTGCGCGAATATCTGGGTGCGGACGAGCGGATCTGGTCGTGGGACACGATCTGGGAGCCGCTGACCTATTTCACGGGCAGTGCGCACCAGCTGAAATATCTCCCGCCGCGCACGGATTTCTTTGCACGGCACGAGTCGCAGTTTGAGGAGTGAAAGCGGCGTCCCCGAAGGGATCGCTTTGATACCGTACGCTGCTAAAAGCGGGCGTTGGGGCTGCGGGGGCAAGTCCCCCTCGCCGCGCTCCGCAGAGTACGAAAAAAACACCGCATCCAAAGGACATGGTGCTTTGTTTGGTACGCCCTGTGCGATTTGAACGCATGACCTTCAGAGGCGGGCAGTGCCCGCCGCCGGCACACACTCTGTCCGGGACGCAAAAAACACCGCATCCAGAGGACACGGTGCTTTGTTTGGTACGCCCGGTGCGATTCGAACGCATGACCTTCAGAGTCGGAGTCTGACACTCTATCCAGCTGAGCTACGGGCGCATATATATGTGGTACCTTCCTATTATACCAGATTTGACCGCATTTTGCAAGCCCTTTTCTAAAGTTTTTTTCGTGACGGGCAGCAGAGACAGAAAGGAGTGTTTCGTCATGACAATCTCGATGCAAAATCAACACCGCTCGATCTATATCGTCGTGACCTGTACCGGTACCGGCGTTGCACGCGCAATCCGCGTCGTCACCAAAATGCCGTATTCCCATGTTTCCCTCGCCGCCACGCCGCAGCTGCATGAGCTTTACAGCTTCGCAAGAAGCTTCAAACGCATCCCGCTGCCGGCAACCTTTAACACCGAGTATATCGGAGAGGGAACCTTCGGCAAATATCCCTCGATTCCCTGCGAAATCTATGAGCTGCCGGTTTCGGGAGAGCAGTACGGGCGGTTCCTGCAGCTCATCGACCACTTTCAGGCCTGCCGCAAGCAGTATTCCTATTCTCTGATGGGACTGCTGCGCGTCAAAATGCAGATTGAACGGGAGCTGGAGCGCAAGTTTGTCTGCTCGCAGTTCGTGGCCTATGTGCTGCACGAATGCGGCATCAGCCTCGAAAAGGCGCCGAGCCTCTATTCGCCCGACGATCTGCGCTTTCTGCCGACCGCAAGGCTGATCTACCGCGGAGAGCTGAACAACTACTACCGCGAGCAGAACGAGGAAAGCTTCGCGCCGCTGATCCATTCGGCGGTCTGATCGCTGAGCCGGTCTGTCAGGGTATACAGCCGGAACAGCGCCTTGAGCACACCGGGCGGCAGCTTGTCCGGCAGCGTTTGCAGAACAGAATCGGAATCATCATCAGCGGGGAGCTGGATTTTCCACTCCCCGCCGCCCAGTTCCAGACAGCGCGCAGGATGTTCCGCGTCCTGCGGTACTGCCTGCGTGAGCTGCGCCATGACCGGTGAACCACCGTACAGCAGCCGTCTGGTCGTCTGCGCAGCCTTGAGCATCCCGAACGGAAATCCCGTTACGGTCAGATAAATCAGTGCCGCATAAACTGCGGCGCTTTTTTTTCGGCTTTTCATGCCTGCATCGCACCCCTTCCGGACTCAGTATGCCCGCTTTTTTTCGCGGTATTCGGGGGGCTATACAGCCGCGAGCTGCCGGACGGTCTCCGCGAGTGCCTGTCCGATGTATGTGCCGGCGCGGCGGGCTTCCTCCAGCGTATTGCCCTGCGAGCCGATCTCGATCAGCAGGCTGCCGTTTGTCAGATCCTGATTGTATTTGCGGTAATCAAAGAGAATCGGGCGCATCAGGCCGGGGAACATCTGTTCTGCGGTCTGCTGGAGCAGGCAGGCGAGATGAAAATTCTCGCGGTAGTTCGGCAGATTCATTTTGCCGTCGTCGCAGCCGGAGATAATCATGACCTGCGCCGTCTTTCTGCCGCCGATCTCGGCGACCGGCGCGATGACCGTCGTGCCGCTGCTGATCGCGTCGCGGTGGAGATCGAGTGCGATGCAGATATCCGGGTACTGTTCGAGCACGGCTCTGACCGTCTTTGCGCTGCGGGAGTAGCTGCCGTTCCATTTCGGGTAGTCATGGATCTCGCAGGCGTGGACGACACCGATGCCGGCCGCAGTCAGCTCCGCCGCGACGGCATCCCCGACCGCAACCGTGTTTTTGTCCGGCTCGGTTGTGCGGAAGCTGAAATTCGCGTCGTAACCCGCCGATTTGACATCCTGATAGCTCTCGGTCGTGTGCGTGTGATAAATCAGAACCGCGGGCGTGCCGTCTGTTTTCGGGTGCAGCGCGGGCGGAATGCGGCTCTCGGCGAGGAGGTCGGCGTTCGTCCAGAAGGTGCTGTTGCGCACCTGCCCGCCGCCGTCCAGCCTGAAAAACATACTGCCTGTCAGGTTCCGGTACTGCTTTTCCGCGATGCTGCCGCCGGAGCTGTCGTGCCGGTTTTCGTAGGGGCGGGCATTGTGCATGGCCGCGGAGCCGTCCGATTCCATGAGAATCAGATGCGGATCGACGGTCTGAACGGCGGGCGGCGCCTCTGCACGCGGGATCGTCAGGACTTCTGTGCGCGGTTCTGCGGCGGATTCCGCCGTTTCGACCGGAATTCCGCTGACCTCTGTTCCTGATGTCCCGATGTGAACTGCCTGCATGACCGGTATGATTTTCATGCAGCCGAGCAGGACGGCCGCGGTTCCGGCAGCGGCAGCCGCCGTTTTCAGCATCCATCGCCTGCGTGCCATAGCATCACTCCTTTTTCAGTTCAGCGTATGCGGCGGCGCGGGAATTTATGCGGATGCGGTCTGCGGCGCAGGTCTGCTGTCATATGCTCTACGGGAGCGTGATGAACATGAAGAACAAAAGTTCTGTTTTGCGGTTTCTGCGGCTGCTGGTGATTGATTTTGTAATTTTATTGTGCATCCGGCTGCTGCTGTTTGCGGGCGGATGTCTGCCTGCCGGAGCGCCGTCTCGGGCGGGTGCGGAACGGGAGGCCGCGAGGGCTTCTGCACCGTCGCCGGCGGCAGTGCGGCTGCCGGTTCTGATGTATCACAGTGTACGCCGCGGCCCGGAATCGGACTACGCTGTGACGCCGGACACGCTGGAGGAGGATTTCCGGTATCTGAAATCGCTTAACTGGGAGGCGGTCTCGCCGGAGCAGCTGATCCGGTTTGTGCGGGAAGGGATCCCGCTGCCGGAAAAGCCGGTTCTGCTGACTTTTGACGACGGATTTTACAACAATCTGTCCTATGTGCTGCCGCTGCTGGAAACCTATGATCTTTGCGCGACGGTCAATGTCGTCGGGATGTTTACGACAGAGCTGGCCGAGGCGGACAGTCATCAGCCGGCGTATTCCTATCTGACGGCAGAGGATCTTTGCCGGCTGCAAAAAAGCGGGAGAATCAGCTTCGGCAATCACACCGACCGGATGCACAGCCGGACAGACCGAAAGGGCTGTATGCGGATGCCGGGGGAGACCGAGCGTGACTATCACGCCGTACTTTATGCCGATCTTGCTGCCGTGCAGGCTTTCTTTGACCGGACGCTGCACGAGACTCCGGTCGTTTTTGCGTACCCTTACGGATTTTACAGCCCGGAGAGCGAGCCGGTGCTGAAGCAGCTCGGCTTTGCCGTCACGCTCTCCTGTACCGAGGGCATCAACCGTCTGACGGACGATCCGGACTGCCTGTACCGGCTCTGCCGCTACAACCGCGCAGGAAATCTCGGAACGGAAGCTTTTTTTGCGCGAATTCAGCGGGCGCTTGACAAAGACTCCGCCGCATGATATACTGAAAGGGACAGCAATTATCATGCAAACGGAGGAATGATTATGGCAAAACGGGTTTTTCTGATTGTACTGGACAGCTGCGGCTGCGGCGAGCTGCCGGATGCGGCCGATTACGGCGATGCGGGCAGCCACACGATCCGTGCTCTGGTTGAGACCGGCAGGCTTCATGTGCCGAATCTCACGAAAATGGGCCTTTTTAACATCGACGGCATCGGCTGCGGGACGCCCGTCGAGGCGCCGACAGCCGCTTACGGCAAATGCGCCGAGCGGTCACGCGGCAAGGACACCACGACCGGTCACTGGGAGATCGCCGGCCTGATTTCCACGGTCCCGATGCGCACCTTTCCGGACGGTTTTCCGGAGGAGGTGCTCAGCCGGCTCCGGAAGGCGACAGGGAGGGAAATCCTCTGCAATCTGCCGTATTCCGGCACGGAGGTCATCCGCGACTACGGCCGCGAGCACATGGAAACCGGCGCGCTGATTGTCTACACCTCGGCGGACAGCGTGCTGCAGATTGCCGCGCACGAGTCGGTGATTCCCGTGGACGAGCTGTATGAAATCTGCCGGAAAGCGCGGGAAATCATGCAGGGCGAGTTCGCCGTCGGACGCATCATCGCAAGGCCGTTTGTCGGCGAGTACCCGAACTTCACGCGGACGGCAAACCGCCACGATTTCTCGGTCAGCCCTTTTGCGCCGACGCTGCTCGATCTGCTGAAGGACGCCGGACGCGATGTGATTTCGGTCGGCAAGATCGTCGATATTTTCAATCAGCAGGGCATCACCGAGGCGATCCGCACGAAGTCCAACGACGACGGCATGGGCAGGACGATCACGCTGGCGGGCAGCCGCGATTTCAACGGCTTCTGCTTTGTCAATCTGGTCGAATTTGACAGCAGCTACGGGCACCGCAACGATGTGCCGGGCTATACCGCCGCGCTCAACGCCTTTGACGCACAGCTCGGCGCGCTTCTGCCGCTGCTGCATGACGATGATCTGCTGATGATTACGGCCGATCACGGCTGCGATCCGTCCACGCCCAGCACCGATCACTCCCGCGAGTACATTCCGCTGCTTGTCTGGGGCAAGGGCGTGCAGCCCGTGAACCTCGGCGTCCGGACAGGTTTTTCCGACATCGGGCAGACGGTTGCCGACGCGCTCGGTGTTTCCGCGCAGACGCTGGCCGGCAGCTCCTTTGCACGGGAAATCGGAGCAATTCCGTCATAAATTTTCAGGCAAAGGACTGTTCATATGAAACTAAGACCGTTTCAGCCGGACGACTTCACAGTCATACAACGCTGGATCACCGATGCGCGCACGCACGCGATGTGGTGCGCAAACCGGATGCAGTTTCCGCTCTGCCGCGAGGATTTCATTCGCGTGATCGACGAACATTCTGCGCAATACGGGGATAAACCGCTTGCCGCAGTCTCGGAGGACGGCGCGGTTATCGGCTTTTTCTGCTTTTCACGGAACGCCGGGACCAACGAGGGAATGCTCAGATTTATCGTGGTTGACAGTGCGCGGCGCGGGCAGGGGCTTGGTCGGCAGATGCTCCGGCTGGCAGTGCAATATGCTTTTGAAACGACCGGTGCGGATGCGGTGCAGCTTATGGTGTTTTCGCAGAATGTCAGAGCAAAAAAGTGCTATGAAGCTGCCGGGTTTACCGAGCGCCGGACGGAAGCCGGCGTGTTCCGTTACGGGGACGAGCTGTGGGACCGCTGTAATATGGTCATTCACAGGCCCTTGCAAGATACAACAAAAGAGGAGGAGTGAACGCGCATGAAACGCGCATTTCGGCTGACAGCTTTGCTTTTGGCGGCGCTGCTCAGCCTGCCGGTCTCGGCCGCAGTGCAGGGCGACCTGAACGCGGACGGGACGGCGGACGCCGCGGATGCGGTTTTGCTGCGGGATTTTCTGATTTGTGCGGAGGCCGGTTTGCCGGACTGGCAGGCGGGTGATCTGACGGGCGACGGGCGGCTCGACGCCAGAGATCTGGCGTTGCTGAAGCAGCCGATTTTGCCCGAAAATCCGGGGATTCTGGAGCCTAAGGGCACCGTGCATTACGGCAACGCGACATTTTACGGCGGCGGCTATGAGGGCGGCTGCGCGATGCTGGATCCGGTCCCGACGGACATCTGGATCACGGCGCTGAACCTGCCCGACTATCATTGTGCGGAGCTTGCGGGCGCGTTTCTGGAGGTGACCGGTGAGCTCGGCACGATTCATGTGCTGGTCACCGATCTGCTGCCGGAGGGCGAAAAGGGCGATCTCGACCTCTATGTCGATGCATTTCCGCTGATTGCGCCCGCCGAAAAGGGCAAAGTGCCGGTTTCATGGAAAATCATTCCGCTCGATTCGGCGGCCGACGCGCCGATGAGCTACAAGTACAAGGACGGCAGCAGTCCGTTCTGGTGCGGCGTGCAGGTGCGGAACCATCGCTATCCGATCGAGACGCTGGAATATCTGAACAGCGACGGTGAGTTTGTGGCACTTCCGCGCCGGAATTATAACTATTTTGAGGCACAGTCCGGACTCGGCGAGGGACCGTTCACCTTCCGGATCACGGATATTTACGGTCAGACGGTGATTGACGAGAATATTCCGTTTACTCCGGACGAAATTCAGCAGGGGCACGCGCAGCTCCCGCTCTGATTCCATCGGATTTCAATGAAAAAAGCAAGCGGATACCGGGAACGGTATCCGCTTTTGTTTTTATATTGCTGTATGTGTTACGGGGAACCGGTGACGGCCTTGCGGTACGCCTCGTAATTCTGCTCGAAGTCAACGGCGAGTACCGGCGTGCCGTCCTGCGCAGGCTGCGCGGCGTAGCTTCCGTCCACCGGCAGCCGCAGCTCCTGCGTCTCGTACCGGAGCAGGATGTACGGTGCCTTGAGCGCCGCAAGATAGAGCGAACTGCCGGACAAATTTGTCGTAACCTGCGGGCAGACATCCCGGATAATCCTGAAAAGTGCGGTGGGTGTGATCTTCTGTGCGCGCTCGAGCAGGCGGTTCATGACGGTATTCCGGCGTTCTGCACGCTCGACTTCTGTCCCGTTGCCGTCGTTGATCTGCGTATAACAAAACGCCTGTTTTCCGCTCAGACGGTAGGTTCCGCCGCCGGGCAGATAGTCGGCATCGACCGGATCCCCGACCTTTGCGTTCATCTCGGTATTCAAGAGCTGGTTGACTGTGGATGCTTCCTTTGCGGTCAGCGTGATATCAATGCCGCCGAGCGCATCCGTCACCGCAATAAAAGCCGGAATTCCAAAGATCATGTAATGATCGACGGGAATATCAAAGTTGTTGACGACGGTATCGGTCAGGAGCTGACCGCCGCCGGCTGCATATGCCGCCGCAAGACGATTCGTCCCGTGATCGGGAATGCTGACATAGCATTCGCTGAGCAGTGCGGTCTGCGTGACAGTGCGGTTGTGCCCGCTGACGCTTACCAGAGCAACAGAATCTGCGCTGCCGCGTTCGGTACCCCATTCATCTGTCAGAATCAGCAGCATATTTTGTACTTTTTTGTCCTCAGCGGGTGCGCCTGCTTCGAGTCTTCGTTCTGCCGGCTCATCGCTCCGCAGTTTCTGGATTGCTGCGACAGCGACGGCAGAATATGCGCAGAACAGCGTCAGAATCAGCACGATCAGCGTCACCGTGATGCGGAAGACGATTCCGTGCTTCTTTTTTCTGCTGACAGAGCGGGCTGTCTGCGGTTTGTTCTTTTTTGCTTTGGCGCGTGTGCTCTCGCTTGGTTCCGGCGGGCGGCGGTTCGGCATATTTTTTCCGGAGCCGTTCTCCATCATAGAGGCGCGTCGGATCGAACTGGTCGGAGACTGTGCGCGTCCGTGCGGATGATTTTCCGGCGGCTTTGGCAGTTTTTGCGTATCAAAGAGTCCTCCCTGATTGCTCATTTGGGATCATCCCTTTCTTTTGT
>JAILIG010000183.1 GCA_024695445.1 Oscillospiraceae bacterium | reverse complement strand
ATCAGGGCGCCGTAGAGCGTGTGCGCATATTCGGTCTGCCAGCTTTCGCCGTTCATACTGCCGCTTCCTGCGGCCTTGCCGAGCTCGTTCCAGTGGTCGTCGTGGATGCCGGAGGCGGTTCTGTGGTGGATCGCCTTCGGGTTCTTGTCACCCATGCCGAGCACATAGCTCATCTTCATCTTGTTGTCGCCGAAGCAGTAGTTCATCTGGCTGTCGGCCCAGGTATTGTACTTCGAGACCTTTGCGGCGTCGTCCTTGAAGATCGTATCGCAGGCGAGCTTTGCCACAAAGGCGGTGTTCGTTGCGTGGCGCAGGCAGCCCCAGTTGGTCAGATAGGAGAGACCGTCCGAGGTGATATTGCCCTCAAAGGGCTTTAAGTCGCTCGAACCGCCCATCCAGTAGCGGATGTGCTTGTCGATGTGATTGATCCACTTGTCGTCGCCGGTGAGCTGTGCATAGAGCAGTGCCGCACCCTGCGTGGTGTCATCCCAGCAGAGGCCCCAGGTGTACTTCCAGTCGGTGGACTGGTTTTCCTTCGGGAAATTCGGGATGTAGTCCTTTTCGATCTTCTGCAGATAGCTCTCGTCCTTGGTCGCCTTATAGAGCCAGCAGGCGGCGAACATACAGTCATCCACCCACGAGGAGGTCGGATACATGGAGCCCATGCCGCCGACGGTCTTGGTGTCGCGGATCTTGTCCGCACCCTCAAAGAGATCCTTCGCGTGCTTCAGGTAGTTCTCGTCCTTGAAAATGATGTAGCCCTCGGCGAGTGCTGCTGCGGAGAGCGCCGCGACAGAAGCATTCTTGATCGTGTCGGACGGGCGTGTCCAGTTGCCGGTATCTCTGTGGTGTCTGCGGAGATAGACCTCAGCGGAGCACCAGATGTTGTGGTCGGTCGCACCGCCGGTGAAGTCGCCGACCGTGCCGATCATCGAGCCGCCGCCCTTGTCGCAGGCGAGGACATAGTCCATGCCCCACTTGAGGTTGTTTTTGTACTCGGTGTCGAGCCCGGCCTTTTTGACGGCGTTCTCATACTCGATGTAGCCCCATGCCATGATGGCGGCGGAGTAGGCGTTTGTCAGCGTGAACTTGAAGTGGTCGCCGGCGTCGAACCAGCCGCCCGGCACCGGATCGGTGTCCTTGCCGCTCTCATCGACCATCGAGTCGGCTCTCCACGAGATGGTGTTCCACTCCGGCAGCACACCGGACTGCTGTACCTCGTAGAAGAAAAATGACTTTTGCAGCGCTTCGGCATAGTTGTACTTTCCGGCTGCGGACGCGGGCACCGACATCATCGAACAGGGCAGAGCCGTTCCCGCAAGCATTGCCGCAGAGAGCATCGCGGCGAGCTTTTTGGATTTCATACGAAATTCCCCCTCTCATAAAATCGCGGATCTGTCTGTGCGGATTCTCTCCCGAACACGAGTTCCGCTCCCGCACAAACTTCCAGTTTAATCATACCGCATTTTTTGCGGTTTGTCAAGCGTTTTCCCCGAAAAATGCGAACGGATGCCCGTACTTTATAAATACGGGTTCAGACAAATGCGGCTGTACCGCAAACCCTGCTCTCATGAATCGGGTTTGTGATACAGCCTCATTTCAAAAAACATACAGGCGGCAGTCACGCAATATTTCTGCGCGGCGCGCGGTCTGACAGCAGGTTCCCCCCAAGCGGCAATCCAGCATGGCCTGCTGTTTGCTCAGATGCGCGGGATTTCTGCCGCCTGCGGATTCAGCGGGTGGAGCGCCGGAGCGGGGACGGTGCCGTCCTGTGATTCCGGTGCGGATTGTTCATCCTGTAGCTCAGGATGCGGAGCGGTGCCGTTCTGCTGCTCCGGTGCCGGCGGTTCGTCTTGCAGTTCCGGATGCGGCGCGGTGCCGGTCTGTACCTCCGGTGCGGAGACTTCGGTCCCGGTGCTTTCCGGCTCCTGCGGCGCAGCGGGCTCTGTGTGTTCTGCTGCGGGCGGATCGTCAAAAACAGGCGGAGGCGGCGGACCGGCTGCTTCGGGGTGTGAAATCGGCGGCTGCGGTCCGTCATCGTCCCGGACGGCGGGGCCTTCCGGTCCGGCGGGCTGCTGTGCAGTCATCTCCGGCACCGTATGGCGTTCGGTATGCGTTTCCGGGCGGGTGCCGGTATCTGTCCGGCGGGCGGCGCCGGGCCCCTGCGGCTTGACCGGCGTTGTCACGGAGTGCGGCTCCGGCGGATCGTGTCTGGCGGGACCGGTGACCGTTGCCTCCTGCGGACCTTCGTGCTGTTTGCCGGGCTGCGGCGGTTCTTCACCGGGCTGCGGTACCGCAGGGCCGGTGCCGTCTGTCTCCGGCGGCAGAACCTCTGCCGGGCCGTCCGGCATCTGTTCCTGCACGCTGACCTGCAGATTCAGCTTCGGGACCTCGGTTTCCAGACCGGATTTATATTCCTCAAATTTTCTGTCGTCGTCCGCGTCGATATAGACGCTGACCGTCTCGCCCTCTGCGAGATAGCCCTGCTCACACTGCATGGTGAGCAGATCGCTGACGACCTGAACCATATCCTTCTTGCCGGTGCGGTAATTGTCCAGCATCGCCTGCCCGTTTTCGGTGCTGCTGCTGATACGGATGACCTCACCTGCGCTGTTGAGCTGCATTTCAAACTCCAGCTCGGAGCAGAGCCGGACGCTGGATTTTGCCTTCTGCCTTGTGAGATAGGTGTGCAGTCCGACACCGGAAATCAGCAGCAGGCAGGCTGCGGCTGCGGCAATGCGGATGACCGCCGCACGGCTGCGGCGCGGCGCCTCCTCCTGCATCAGGACGGGAGCCGTCACAGTCTGACCGACTTCATAGTGCAGATTTGCCGCACGCACAAAGCGCGAGGCCTCGTCCATCAGGACAGCATAGCCCGGATGGCATTCCATAACCAGATATTTCACGGCTGATCCCCCTTTCTCAGCACCTGCATAATATGCCCGCGCAGAATTTCATAACCGTTCGTGCAGATGAGCAGCACGGCAACCAGATACTGCCGGTGCCGTTCCAGCGTTTTGCGTTCCACGGCGGCACCCTCGGCGAGCTTCTGGAGCGGAACCCGCTTGGTCCGCAGGAATTCCTCCAGCAGGGACGGATTCCCGCGAGCGTACCGGATGGCCCGCTGACAGATCTCCAGCGTGCGCTGCTGCTTCGGCGAATTTTCGCTGATGTCCGGCAGCGAGACGCCGAACTGCTGCATCTGTGCCGACAGTTCTTCGATTTCCTGTCTGGTCGCATCCCGCAGCTCCAGCTCCTCATAGGCATCCGCCTTGTCCGGCAGCGTATCCATCAGCGGCTGCTGGCCGTCCTCAGCGGAATAGAGCGAGATCTGTCCGCGGCTGCGCTTCTCCTTGCGGTAATAGTCGATCAGCCTGCTTTTGATCTGCACCGAGGCGAATTTCAGGAATGATCCGCGCAGTCCCGAATAACTGCGTATGGATTCGTAGAACGCGAACATCGCAATGCTCAGCTCATCGTCACCGTCGTTCGGCTGCCGCTTCAGGAACCTTGCAGTTTCCGCGCGGATGAACGGCATATAATCTGCGATCAGTGCGTCTGCTGCCTGGCTGTCATGCTTTGCCTGACTGACACGGGCAGGTAGACGCTGCGCATCGGAATCCATATATATCACCCCCTAATCATAGTCTACGGAGCTGGTTTCCGAAAACCGGGGTAGCTGAAAAATTTTTTTGCGGCAAAAAAAAGGGGATTTTTGCCTGATGATATGATAGCACGGTTTCGCAGGGATTGTCAACAGAGGAAATGCGGAAAACCGCGTAGATATTGCTGTTTTTTTGACAAATGCGGCGGATCTGGCCGGCGCCCGCCGCGGAAAAGAGCCGTTTTCCGGATTCCGGGACGAATCACGGCAAAAAAACGGAGCAAAATGCAGCTTTTTTCGGAAAGAATCTGCCCGATCATTGTTATATGTTGCGATTGATGTCTGCTATTTTGACAAGATGCGTTTTTTACTTGACATTTTTTGCGGAAAGCTGTATAATAAAAGCGGCATAATGCTGCTGACTTCAACAGAAGGGAGAAAGGGAATATGAGCGAAAAGAAGACCACCGGCGTGGACGAGCAGTACGAAAAGCTCTACGAAGAAGTGGAGGGCCAGTCTGCACAAAAAGGAAAGACCAGACCGGAGCGCACGATGGATGAAATCCTTGACGGCATGGACAACAGCCGCAGCCGCAAGAAGGATGAAAATGAGCTTCTGCGCTTTTTCGGCGGTCTGCTGCTGTTCGGAGCAGGTCTGTTCATGATCTTCCAGAACATCACCGTGGGCAGCTCGTGGGGCTACGGCTCCGTGTTCCGCATCGGCGGATACGGCATCCCGAACGGTACCATCATGATTCCGCTGCTGATCGGCATTGCGCTGCTGTTCCTCTGTGACCGGAAGCTGTGGGGCTGGCTGTTTATTTCGGTCGGCATCGTCATCGTCCTTGCTGCGGTCCTGATGAGCGTCAGCATTCACTGGAATACATCGAGCGCATGGGTGTTCATCGTCATGTTCGGCATGACCTTTGCGGGCGGCGCGATGATGCTCCGCGAGCTGTTCCGCAGCAAATAACAGCACAGACAATCTGAAACAGTGGCCGCCGCTTCCGGTACGGGAGCGGCGGCCTTTTGCTGCGGCTCTCAGCAAAACGACGGCGGCATCGGTTCTCCCGATACCGCCGCCACATAGAAAGGATGGGGGTATGCCTGTTTGATTCTGCCTGCCGTTCAGCCCTGATTTTCGTGGAAGAAGAGCGGCAGTGCGTCGTACACATAGTGGCGGACATTGCCCCACCAGTGATCCTTGCCCGGTGCGACAAGGAAGTAGAAATTGCCCTTCGAGAAGTCGCTCGTGTAGGTGAAGCGCTTGGTGTCAGCCTTCATTTCGTTGATCTGCGGCAGCATATTGTTGTATGCGATGTCGGTCGAACCGGTTGCCGCAAAGATGAAGTATTCGCGCTGAGAGAAGCCGGACTTGTCGATCGCCTGCTGAATCTCGCCGACACCGCCCCAGTTGTGGCCGGAAAGCGGCATATAGTAGGCGATGATGTCGAGATTGTTCAGCAGATTGATCCAGGTCGAGCCGCCGCCCATCGAGAAGCCGCCGTATGCACGGTGATAGCGCGATGCCTTCAGGTCCTCGATCGAGTCGGACTTCGCGTAGGTGGAATACTTCGTCTCCACATACGGAATGATGGTCCGGCGGATCTCGTCGTAAACATCGTAGGAGCCGTTCGGGCAGCCGTTGAAGGTCGGGGTGACGACGATCAGCGGATCCAGCTCGCCGTTTGCGATCATGTGGTCGAAGATGTTCTGCATCATCGTGTCGCTCTGGAAGAACAGCGTTCTCTCGTTTTCGTTTCCGCCGTGCATGAGGTAGAAGACATTGTACTTCTTGGAGCTGTCATATCCGGGCGGGAGGTAGACATACATGGTCTTGTTGCCGCAGACGCCGTTGTATTTCTCTTCGATGACCTGGCCGCGCTTGCTCTGGTCTCCCATGTTGTCGAGGTATTCGCGGGGGAACTCATGCCATGACAGGTTTTCGGGGTATTGGAAGCCGTCGGTGCCGAGCGTCGAGCCGCCCCCGCTGCCGCCGCCGATTTCCGTGCCGCCGCCGCTTTCACTGCCGCCGCCGGAGGCATTCTTCTCCGGGAGCTTGTCGGTCTGTGCGGTCAGGAACTGCACAAACCAGTTGATGTCGTCTGCATCGACTTTGCCGCTGCAATTGACATCCGCTGCCGTGACTGCGAACGAATCGGCGGTGCTGCCGAGCGCGATGCGCTTTGCCAGTGCGAGGTCAACCGCACTGATGACGCCGTCCGAATTGACATCGCCGAGCCGGACCGGCTTGGAATTTGCTTCGCGGAACTGCCACCAGTCCGCATTAAAGAGGTAGCTGCTTCCGCCGGTGAAGCAGAAGAACACATCGTGCTTGCCGGTTGCGCCGGAGCATTTTGCGGAAACGGTTTCAAAGGTGTTCCAGCCGCCGGTCGGGGAAACATCGACAGATGCGACCATCGGGCCGCTAACGCTGTCCAGGTGTACCTCGATCTTGCCGCCGTCGCCGGCAGAACCGACCGACGCATAGAATTCTCCTGCGCCCTCGTCTCCGAAATCGACGCCGCTGATCTTCGTATAGTCGCCGTCCTCGATGAAGCCGATGGAAACGCCGCTGTCGTGCTTTTCGGCCTTGATGCCGGAAGACCAGCTCATCGTCTCCGCTTCAATTCTCTGATACGGATTGAACGCTTCGAGCTGCTTCGGGCCCTCTTTGGTGGATTTCAGTGCCGGGATCGAGCCGTCGGAGCCGTAGGTGAATTCCTCGCACGCGGCGCTGCGGTTATAGGAGCCGCCGCCGGGCAGACCGTTCATATGATAGAAGGAATAGGAATGTCCCTTGTAGTCGATGATGCCGCCGTGCGTCGTGAAGCAGTTGGAGCCCTCGTGAATCGTGCCGCGGAAGGTCCACGGGCCTGTCACGGACGGGCCGGTGCAGTACGAGATGCTCTCGCCGCCGAACGCATCGACAAAGGAGGCGAACACCAGATAGTAGAGGCTGTCGTGCTTGTAGATCCACGGACCTTCGCCGTATCTCGTACCGGAGGGGAGCGAGAGGTTGAAGGTCTGGATCGGACCGTCGAGCGTGACCATGTCTTCCTTCAGCTTGACATAGTAGCACTTCGGGTTGCCGAACATGAGCCATGCCTGCCCGTCGTCGTCGATGATGACCGTCGGATCAATGTATTCCCAGTCCGGTCCGCAGAGGGGCTTGCCGAGGACATCCTCGTAGGGGCCCTCCGGCTTGTCGGCGACGCCGACACCGATACATCTGCCGTTGTTCGTCGTGGTAAAATAGAAATAGTACTTGCCGTTGCGTTCGATGCACTGAGACGCCCATGCGTTGTTCTCGGTACACCATTTGAACTCGTTGTCCTTCAGGATCATGCCGTGGTTTGTCCAGTTCTGCATATCCGTCGTGGAGAAGGCCTGCCAACCGGTCATATAGTAGTTGTCATTGTTTCCGTCTCTGTCACAGCCGGTAAACACCCACAGTTCATCACCGAACACGACCGGTGCAGGATCCGGTGAGAAAGCCGTCTGCACGAGCGGGTTCTGTGCCTGCGCAGACATCGGGAAGGAGCTGACAGCTCCGAGAGATACAGCAGCCGCGGCGAGGAGCGCCGCAAATTTTCTTTTCTTTGTTTCCATTTCTTATTCCCCCTTTTCATAATGGCGCTGCTATAACTATTATAATCAACTGCCTATATGAAAGCAATGTACTTTTTTAAGATTAACTTCAGAAAACACAGGTATTTGTCTGGACAATTTGATTCGGAAACCGGGAATTCTGCGGAAATGCTGCCGGAAACCGTCTGATTTTCCGGTTCTTGTATGTTCGGGGCGGCAAAACCTGTCTGTAACAGGCGGACAGATTGCCGAAATGCTGTCTGTTTTCCGCTGTGCCGTGCCGGAAGCGGCAGTGCCGGTGCAGCGAGCCGGTTCCCGGGAGAATGTCGGGGGCGTATACGGCGTTTTCGCGTATCACCGCAGATTCCCTCTGAGGATTCACATTCAGTTCACAAAATGTTCATAATATATTCATAGACAAATCGGCGAAGATGTGTTATAATAAGAAAGACCGTTTACTCGGATCAGGGGTTTTGCCCGGCATTCCGGGAGGTTCGCCTTCCCTTTTCTGTGTTTACCGGATTATTCTCATGAAAGAGGTGAAAACCATGCTTCGTAAGGAAGAAAAGACTGAGGTCATCGTGAAGAACGCGACGCACGAGGGCGATACCGGCTCTCCTGAGGTTCAGATCGCAATCCTCACCCGCAGAATCAACGACCTCAATGCCCATCTGAAGATCCACAAGCACGATCATCATTCGTACCGTGGTCTGCTGAAGATGGTCGGCCGCCGCCGTAATCTGCTCGCTTACCTCAAGAAGAAGGACATCGAGCGTTACAGAGCGACCATCGAGCGTCTCGGTCTGCGTAAGTAATTTGCGCCGAAAGGAGAGGGAGAGGGGCAACGCTCTCCCTCTGCTTGTAGGTAACACCCGTACCCAACCGGTGCTGCGGCGGGATGTTAGCATGAACCTGCACGCTGCAAGTCATGAGGCAGCGCGGAGCTTTATGCTAAACCCAATCGGAGCAAGTCCGGCGGGTGCGGAGATCCCCCGAATACTATTTTTCAGATTAAGGAGGCTATCCAATCATGTTTGAAAAGCAAAGGACTTTCCGCACAACCTTCGCCGGCAGAGAACTGACCGTCGAGACCGGCAAAACCTGCGAGCTCTCGAACGGCTCGTGCTGGGTGCGCTACGGCGACACCGTTGTTATGGCGAATGTCACCGCCAGTGAGAAGCCGCGTGAGGGCGTGGACTTCTTCCCGCTTTCCGTTGACTACGAGGAGCGTCTGTACTCCGTCGGCAGAATCCCCGGCAGCTTCATGAAGCGCGAGGGCAAGCCCTCTGAGCACGCGATTCTGACCTCCCGCTGCGTGGACCGCCCGATCAGACCGCTGTTCCCGAAGGATATGCGCAATGATGTCGCGGTCGTCATGACCGTTCTGGCTGTCGATCAGGACTGTATGCCGGAAATCTGCGGCATGATCGGCACTTCTGTGGCAATCTCGATCTCTGACATTCCGTGGAACGGCCCGATCGGCGGCTGTGAAGTCGGTCTGGTGGACGGCGAGATCATTCTCATGCCGGACAAGGAGCAGAGAGCAAAGTCTGACCTGAAGCTCACTGTCGCTGCAACGGCCGAGAAGATCGTCATGATCGAGGCCGGCGCAAACGAAGTGCCGGATGACCTCATGCTGGAGTGCATCCTCAAGGCACACGAGGAGATCAAGAAACTCGTCGCTTTCATCTCCGGGATTCAGAAGGAAATCGGCAAGCCGAAGTTTGCCTTTGAGTCGCAGGAGGTCGATCACGATCTCTTCGACGCGATTGCGGCCTTTGCCCGCAAGGATGTGGAGTTCGCGCTCGACACCAACGACAAGAATATCCGCGAGGCGAGACTGTCCCCGATCAAGAACGCCATTCACGATAAATTTGACGCCGAGAATGAGGGCAGAGTCCCGATGATCGACGAGTGCATCTACAAGCTGCAGAAGACCATCGTCCGCGACTGGCTCTATCAGGGCAAGCGCGTGGACGGCAGAGGCATCGACGAGATCCGTCCGCTGGCCGCAGAGGTCGGCGTGCTGCCGCGTGTTCACGGCTCCGGCCTGTTTACCCGCGGCCAGACGCAGGTTCTGACGATCGCAACCCTCGGCCCGGTCTCCGACGCACAGCGCATTGACGGCCTCGATGAGAACGAGGAAACCAAGCGCTATATGCACCAGTACAACTTCCCGTCCTACTCCGTCGGCGAGACCAAGCCCAGCCGCGGTCCGGGACGCCGCGAAATCGGCCACGGTGCCCTCGCAGAGAAGGCACTCGTTCCGGTTCTGCCGTCCGTTGAGGAGTTCCCGTATGCGATGCGTCTCGTCTCCGAGGTGCTGTCGTCCAACGGCTCGACCTCTCAGGGCTCGATCTGCGGCTCGACGCTCGCTCTGATGGATGCCGGCGTGCCGATCAAGGCACCGGTTGCCGGTATCTCCTGCGGCCTGATTACCAAGCCGGATTCCGATGAGTTCATGACCATGGTCGATATCCAGGGCCTTGAGGACTTCTTCGGCGACATGGACTTCAAGGTCGGCGGTACGCACAAGGGCATCACCGCCATTCAGGTGGACATCAAGGTGGACGGCCTGACGCCCGCCATCATCAAGCAGGCATTCGAGAAGACACGCAAAGCGCGTCTGTATATCCTCGACGAGATCATGCTGAAGGCGATTCCCGCCCCGCGTGACACCGTCAGCGCCTATGCGCCGAAGATGCTCCAGACACGCGTTCCGGTTGATAAGATCCGCGAGGTCATCGGCTCCGGCGGCAAGGTCATCCAGAAGATTTCCGCTGAGTGCGGCGTGAAGATCGACATCAACGAGGACGGCAGCGTGTTCGTCTCCGGCATCGACCTCGCCGGCGCACAGAAGGCGATCCAGATCGTCGATACGATTGCAAACGGTCCGGAGATCGGCGCAATCTACAAGGGCAAGGTCACGGGCATCCAGAGCTTCGGCGCATTCGTTGAGATCGTGCCGGGCAAGGAAGGTCTGGTTCACATCTCCAAGCTTGACAAGCAGCGCGTGGAGCGCACGGAGGATGTGGTCTCGCTCGGCGATGAGATCGTCGTCAAGGTCATGGAGATCGACGATGTCAAGGGCAAGATCTCCCTTTCCAGAAAGGATGCGCTTGCAGAGCTGGAAGCAAGAAAGCAGCTGGTGCAGGAGTAATCCCGCAGAACGGAACACAAAATCGGAGGCTCCCTCATTATGCAGAGGGAGCCTCTGTCTGTCAGCAGCCGCGAAAACCCTTGACAATTGCGCATTTTTATGGTATACTATTGGTATTAGCGGTTCAGAATATAACGGTTCATGAAAACACAATCTGACACGCAGAATGAAATGTATCATTGCAACAGATCAGCCGGTGCTGATGTGCGGCAGGCAGTTTTTCGCCTGCCGCGTGCTGTATCACCGGCAGGAAAGGAGCAGAATATGGGCGATTGGAAACGCTTTGCGATTGAAACGAAAATTGACGCACTGGCACAGATCTGCCGCGCCAATTACCACATTGAGCCGGAGCTGTACACGCAGTACGATGTCAAGCGCGGACTGCGTGATATCAACGGCAAGGGCGTTGTCGCCGGTCTGACCAATATCAGTCAGATCATCCCCGGCAAGGAGATCAACGGCGAGACAGAGCTCGGCGACGGACAGCTCCTCTTCCGCGGCTACCATATAGAGGATCTCGTCAACGGCTTCATTTCCGAAAAACGCTTCGGCTACGAGGAAACCGTTTATCTGCTGCTGTTCGGCCAGCTCCCGACTCAGCCGCAGCTGGAGGAATTCAGCTGTCTGCTGCGCGGCTGCCGGACGCTTCCGCCCTCGTTCACACGCGATGTCATCATGAAATCGCCGAGCGACGACATGATGAACACCCTTGCCAAAAGCGTCCTCGCGCTGTACTCCTACGACCGCAACCCGAACGACACCTCGATCCCGAATGTGCTGCGCCAGTGCATCCAGCTCATCGCGCAGTTCCCGTCGATTGCAGTCTACGGCTATCAGGCGTTCCGGTACTATAAAAACGATCAGAGCCTGTTCCTGCATCAGCCCGACCTGACGCTGTCTCCCGCCGAGAGCATCCTGAGTCTGCTGCGCGCCGACCAGAAGTTCACGCAGCTCGAAGCAAAGCTGCTCGATCTGGCGCTCGTGCTGCACGCGGAGCACGGCGGCGGCAACAACTCCACCTTCACGGTCCATGTCGTGTCGTCCTCCGGCACCGACACCTACTCGACTATGGCAGCGGCGCTCGGCTCCCTCAAGGGACCGAAGCACGGCGGCGCAAACATCAAGGTCGTGCAGATGTTCGACGACATGAAAAAGCAGGTGCATGACTGGAAGGACGAGGACGAGGTCGGCGATTATCTGCGCGCACTGCTGCACAAGGAGGTCTTTGACCGTTCCGGCCTGATTTACGGCATGGGCCATGCGGTCTATTCGCACAGCGATCCCAGAGCGACGATCCTGCGCAGCTTTGTCGGGCAGCTTGCCGCCGAGAAGCACCGCGACGAGGAATTTGCACTGTACTCGCTGGTCGAGCGGCTTGCACCGGAAATCATCGCGGAGGAACGCCGCATTTACAAGGGCGTCTGCGCGAATGTGGACTTTTACTCCGGTCTGGTTTACCGGATGCTGGAGCTGCCGAACGAGCTGTTTACGCCGATTTTCGCAATCGCGCGCATCGCGGGCTGGTCGGCACACCGTCTGGAGGAGCTGCTGGGCGCGAGCAAGATCATCCGCCCCGCATATCGCGCCGTGCATCCGTGGCGGGACTATGTTGCGATGCCCAATCGCTAAATTTGTTTCATATCTGCCCCCGTCAGAGCAATCTGAACGGGGGCGTTTTTGTCGGCAAAACCTACAAAATGGTAGACCGGTTCCGCATGAATCCTACAAAGATTCCGCGCACGCTTGACAAATTCTTCCGCGGGAATTATAATGAAACAGGCTGCGTCAAAACCGCACAAATGCACCGAAAATCCTGCACAATTTCATACGGAAACCCTGCGGCTGCCCGGAAAGGAGCCGCTCGGCAAATATCAAACATTTCAGGAGGAATACACATGAAAAAGCACAGTCTCATCACAGTTCTGGCGGCTGCTCTGCTGGGCGTCTCGGCAGCCGGATTTCCCGCTGCACCGGGTGAACCGGCCGGCATCGTCGCGGAGGCGGCGGAGTCAAACGGGTTTCAGTACACCGTTTCGTCCAATCAGGTGACCATCACCAAATACACCGGCAC
>JAILIG010000175.1 GCA_024695445.1 Oscillospiraceae bacterium | reverse complement strand
GTGGTGCCGGTCACCTCAGAGAGCGACGGATCGGGGACATCGTCCTTGCAGCAGGCGTAAACGGAGCAGGCGTAATCGCTGTCCTCCGGCATATATTCCGGTACCTGCGGCTTAATCAGGAGATACGCGGTGCTCGCAGAGACATCCAGCTTCGTCTGAAACGCCTGGTCGCTGGACATGATCTGGAATGTGAACATCTCCCGCATCCGGTCAAAACGGTCATAGGACTCAACATTCAGCTCAATACGGCTCAGGGACTGCCTGCCCGAAGAACAGAGCATCAGCGAGAACCAGTCCAGATCCGCCGGCAGATCGCAGCGCACACCCTCCGTGCTCCACTCTGCTGCGGTATAGGTTAAAATCTTCCGCATACCGGTCTTTTCGATCAGCTCGTTCGCCGCAACGGCGGACTGCATTCCGATGCCGGTCACCAGCAGCACTGCCCCCGTTAAGACAGCAGCCAGTCTGTTCTGTAATTTCATTTTCATTCATCCTTTCCGGTCATGTAGCGTGAATTCTGATAGATTGATTCGGTATCCTTTTGTTTTTTATTTCTTCGGTAACTTCATTTCCCCGGTTCAGAGCGTAACGGTTCCGGCGATGCCCTGCAGCAGCACTGCAAGGTCGGCAGCACTCAGTGCAGTGCTGTCGCCGTCCAGCTCGGCATTGACAAGGCCCTGTGCCGTCACGGTAATCTCGTCCTCCGCCAGATAACGCGCCAGCATCACGGCATCCGCGATTGCGACCTGACCGCTGCAGTCCACATCGCCGCGCAGCGTACTAAAGCCGGTCTGCGAAAGGGATTCGGTCGTTTCGGTGGTCTCTGCCGTTTCTGCCGTGGTCACCTCTTCCTGCACGACGACCGTGTAGAAGATGTAATCATCGCTTTTCAGCTCGTTGAACTGATTGAAGTCCGTGCGGATATACACGAGATATTCGCCGGGCTTCGTCGGATCGAAGTCGGTCCAGATCCGCAGGCAGTCCGAGATGTCATAATCGCGGTTGTTGTGCGTCCGGTGCTCGATCAGCCGGACCTTCAGCCCTTTCGTATTGAAGCGCTCGCGGAACGCGAACACCCGCTGCGGATACGCCGTAATCTCCATTGTGGAGCCCATATAGGCGTTCGTGCCGGGATGGAGCAGGCGGCCCTGTTCATCGGTTTCCCACGGATTGTACTCATGGTCGTAGGTTCCCTGTACCGCGGTGCCGGTCGTGCCGCCGACTTCCTGAAGCGACGCGTCCTTCTCATCGGTTTTCCGGTAGCCGTAGAGCGTAAAGCTGCATTCTGCACCTTCCGCTAATTGCTCCGGCTCCTCCAGAAAGACACGGATGACGGACGGATCCTTCAGCTTCAACCAGCGCGTCTCCTCATCCTCCGGATCGAAATCAACCTCCATGTAAGCACTTTGGCCCGGCTGATCCGGCACGGACATTTTGTACTCCACCGCAGGCTCCTCCGGCTCCTCAATGAATGTTTTGGTCAGCTTTCCGTCGTTTCTCTCGTACAGGTCGAAAGGGCACCACAGCTCCACGCGCACGGTCATTTTGGCGTTTGTCTCCGGCTGACTGTTCGTGCAGCACAGATAATACTTCCCGTAATCCTGAAAATCCGGAACGGAAAATTCATTTCCCTCCGGCTTCCATTCGTTCGTGCCGACAGAAGCCAGTCTTGTCATACCCGTTTTGTCCAGTGTATCCGACGCCGCAAACGCAGACTGCGAACCGATGCAGTTCAGCGCGAGCATGGCAGCGGAAAGCAAGGATGCAATTCTGTTCTGAAATTTCATAATCCCTCCTTTTCTCCGCGCTGCTGTCCCATCCGCGCAGACGGAAATTCCGTCCTTATGGTACAGCATATCAATTATATATTATAGTACAGTTCCGTTTGTTTGTCAATATACGATTGTCGCCAAAAAACATCCCCCGCCGGAAAGGCAGGAGATGTCAGCGTTTTTCACGAAAGATCGGGCGGAACCGTGCTTTTGGCCAGACCGTCAAACAGGTCGAACAGCGCCGGGAACAGCGTCATGTTCAGGAGGGCTGCCGTGATGCCGATGATGCCGGTCACGATCGCAATTTTAGAGAGCCTGCGGCAGTCCTTCGACGGAACGGCGTGCAGCCGGATGCCGAGCAGAATCGCAAGCGCACCGAAAATCAGCGGCGCAAATGACACCGGGAAGGTCACGATCGAGCAGACGCCGAGCGCAGCAGCCGCAAGCGCAAGCTTGCTCTGCCGTTCCCCGTTCCCGTCCGGAACCTCGATTGTCTCCAGCGGATCCACAAACCGCAGCTCGTCTGCCGCGGGCTGGTTTTCCTGCACCGGACGCTTTGTTTCCGTCCAGATGCCGCGGCCGTTTTCTTTTTCCATATGTTTCTGTCCCCTCTCCGCAGCCTCGGCTCCTTCCGGGCCGGTATCTGTATTGTAACACGAATTCCCTCTGTTTGTCAAGATACCGCCGGCAGAGGCGTGAGAGCAGCGCCCCCACAGACCGTCCGCCGGCGGCAGACTCAGAATCCGATTTGCCTGCCATACATATTTTCTGCGAAAATGCCGTATCCTCTGGTTGGATCCCGCACGAAAACATGGGTGACCGCACCGACGAGCTTTCCGTCCTGCACGATCGGGCTGCCGCTCATTCCCTGCACGATGCCGCCGGTTTCCCGCAGCAGGCGGTCATCCGTCACGCGGATGACCAGATCGCGCAGCGCGCTGTCATTCCCGCGGATCTCCTCGATCCGGACGGAATACGCTTCGGGCTCGGTGCCCTGCAAGGTCGTATAAATCCACGCATCACCGCGCCGGATATCCTGCCGGCTTCCAAGCGGCACCAGAAGCTGCTTTTCCGGCAGCTCCTCCATGACGCCGTACACGCCGCTGTCCGTATTCGCAAGGAGCGTACCGGCGTCCTCCTCCTTTGCGAAGCTGCCGCGCAGCTCACCCGGCTTTCCGGCCGTTCCCGCGACGATTTCATCGACCGACACCGTGACGACCTCGCCGGAGCGCAGCGGAATCTGCTCGCCGGTATCCGCATCGCAGACCGCGTGCCCCAGCCCGCCGAACGAAATCTGACCGTTTTCGGACGGCACATAATAAGTCACGGTGCCGATGCCCGCCGTACTGTCCCGCACCCACATTCCGGTCTGCCAGCGGTGTCCCGCGGCCGCATAGGCCGGCTGCACGGTCACGGAAAACGGCTCGCCGTCCCGCAGAAGCGTCACCGAAACCGGTGCGCCGCCCGATGCGCTGACGGCTGCCTGCAAATCGGCATTTCCGCGCACCGGCCGGCCGTTGACGGACTGAATGATGTCGCCGACCTCAATGCCTGCCGCCCGCGCAGGACTGACTGTGCCGTCCGCCGTCCGGATCTCGCCGAGTGAGACCACCATCACGCCCTCCATCAGCATCCGGATGCCGAAGGGTTCGCCGCCGACATAGACCGAGGCCGGCTGAAACGCCGATAACGAGACGGTCTTGACGGGAATCATGCCGAACAGCCGGAGCTCCGCCTGCTGCGGGAGTGTTTCGGTGCAGCGGTGCAGCGTCACGGGCAGCAGTGCCGGAACGGTCACGGCTTTGCCGGATTCTGTAAAAAAGTGATCCGGCAGCGCACCGGCATAATACTGCACGGCGCCGCCGGCAGAGAGCAGCAGCGCACTGAACAGCAGCGCAAATCTGCGGAATAATCCGCACACATATTTCATACTGATCCTTCCTCTCTGCGGGGAAGTCCCGCACAGCATCAGTATGGACCGTTCCGCGCCGATTAACACAGAAAAAAGACGGAAAAACCGCCGGAAAATCTCTGCGGCTTCCGTCTTTTGGAATGCGGAATGACCGTTTCGCCTGACGGTGATGATTCCGAACCGGACTTCGCCGCAATCTGCGAAATTCCGGAAAACCGTGCGGCAAATCTTTACAAAGCAAAAAAACAGCGGGACATTCCGCAGCGGAACGCCCCGTTTCGTTTTTTGTGTTCGCCGGAAAATCAGCGGCTCTCGTCGCTGAATCCGCTGTCAACCAGCTCGACCAGAGAAGCAACTGCCTGCTCCTCATCGGTGCCGTCAGCGATGATGCGGATCGCCGTACCGCCGACGATTCCCAGAGAAAGGATGCCGAGCAGACTCTTGGCGTTGACACGGCGCTCCTCCTTCTCAATCCAGATCGCAGAGCGGAACTCATTGGCCTTCTGAATGAAGAAGGTTGCAGGACGGGCGTGCAGACCAACCTGATTCTGAACCATGACATCTTTGATACACATAAACTTACTCTCCTTTATGAATTCAGATACCCAAACGGACATATCGGAAAGCTCCGCTCCTGACGCCCCCTCTGACCCCTGTGAAATACACATTGTACATCTTTTCGTGTGTACCGGTGCCGGCTTCACTGCGGAACCTCGTTATCATTATACTGAAAAATACCTGTTTCGTCAACGGGCATTCTTCACAAATCGGGACGATTCGGTCAAAATTCTGCGGTATGCTACATTCCGGCAGAGAGATTGCCTGTTCGTTTGGGCATATTTACGAAAACAATTTGTTGAAAACTGTTGAAAAGCTTTGTTCAACAGGCTAGTTTTCAACAGTGATTTTTGTATAACTCCACAACAGACCGCCGGATTATTGTCCGTTTGACCATTTTGCCCAAAGATCCGGGCGGCGTTCCCGTGTAATTGCCTCAGACTGTGCCTGACGCCACGCCGCAATATTTTTATGATGCCCGGAGAGCAGAACGGGCGGCACGGCCTCCCCCTCCCAGACCTCCGGCCGTGTATACTGCGGGTATTCAAGCAGGCCGGCATAATGGCTCTCGTCCTCGTAGGCGTCGGGCGACGGCAGGACATTTTCGCACATCCGTGCGACGGCGTCCGTCAGGATCAGCGCGGGCAGCTCGCCGCCCGTGACCACATAGTCCCCGACCGAAATCTCCTCGTCCGTGATACGGTCCAGCACGCGCTGATCGACGCCCTCATAATGGCCGCAGAGCAGAAAGAGCCGCGGAAGTCCGGCCAGCTCGCGGACACGCTGCTGCGTCAGGGTTCTGCCCTTCGGTGACAGGTAGATCGTGTGCATCGGCAGTTCAGACATCGCCCGCACAGCCTTCCAGCAGTCATAGACCGGCTGCGCCTGCATGACCATGCCCATGCCGCCGCCAAACGGCGAATCGTCCACGCGGTTGTGGCGATCCACTGTATAGTCGCGGATCTGGTGGCAGTTTACCGTGATGGCGCCCTTTGTGCGTGCTCTGCCGAGAATACTCGCCGACAGCACCGCCTCGCACATCTCCGGAAACAGCGTTGCAATTTCAATCTGCATCAGTCAAAGAGCCCCTCCAGCGGCCGGATCAGCACGGTGTCCGTCTCCGCATCCACCTTGAGGACGACCTGCGGGATCACCGGAACGAGCAGCTTTCTGCCGTCCTCCGCCGTGACCTCGTAGACATCGTTGGCGCCGGTCTGCAGCACATCGGTCAGCTTGCCGTAGACTGCATCCGTATCGGCGTCCCGGACGGTCATGCCGAGCAGGTCCTGCACAAAGAAGCAGTCCTCGTCCAGCTCGACATCGCCGCGGTCCATGTAAAGGACGGTATTGCGCAGGGCGTCGGCGGCCTCCGGCGTGTCCACGCCCTCAAATTTGATGAGGACCGTGTTCTTCTGCACGGATGCCCGCTCCACCTGCATCGGGATATGCAGCGTCCCGCGGTACAGTGTCTCAAATTCGCAGAGGAAGTCGGGACTGTCGCACCACGGCATGACCTTGACGGTGCCGTTCAGGCCGTGCCGGTTGACAATCTTGCCGATTTCGAGATATTGTTTTTTCATAAATGCGTTCCTTCCCTGTCGGTTCCTGCGTCCTGCCGGATTCCGGCGCCGCGCTCAATGGCCGGCTGCCGTCACTTTCTCCAGAATTTCGCCGACCGTCGTATCCAGTGTCAGCGAAAGCTGTGTGCCGACGCTGCTTTCCAGATCGCCGAGAATCATCATCATATCAAAGGAATCAATGCCGAGCTCGCTCACGGGCAGGCTCTCTGCCGGCTCCGCTGCCGGCTCGACGCTGTACTTTTCAAGCAGTGCGTTAAAATCAGCCAGATTCATACTTTTCTCCGTTCCGCCATGTCAGATGGCATTATATTTTTTCGAGCATCAGCGCGGAATTATGTCCGCCGAAGCCGAAGGAGGCCGTCACGCCGCAGTGAATATCAAAGGAGACGGTCTGCTGCGGAAGATTCAGCCCCTCCATCGGTGTGCCGAGCAGATTTCCGTGGACGATGCCGTTCCTGATCGAATACGCCGTCACGGCGGCTTCAAATGCGCCGGAAGTCCCGATTGCATGACCGGTCATGCACTTGGTCGCATTGACCGGAATCTCCGGCAGTCTTCTGCCGAACACTTCCCTGAGCGCGAGCGCCTCCATCCGGTCGTTCATCACGGTCGCCGTGCCGTGGGCGTTGTAGTAATCCACCTGCTTTCCCGCGGTCATGCCCTTCAGCAGCGCGATGACCTGCTCCGGATCGTCGGGCATCTTCACGATATGGAAGGCGTCACAGGATGCGCTGTAACCCGTGATCTCCGCGTAAATCTCCGCACCGCGTGAAACGGCGGATTCATACGACTCCAGAATCAGCGTGCAGGCACCACCCTCGCAGAACAGAAATCCGCTGCGCTCCTCCGAAAAAGGACGCGGCAGTCCGTCCACGGTATGCGTCAGCGCACTGAGCACATCAAAGGAGCGGAAGAACAGGTCCTCCGGACACCTCATGCAGTCCGCGGCGCCGCAGACCGCCATTTTGCTCCGGCCGGCGGCAATGTGCTCATAGGCCATTCCGATCGCATCCGTGCCGGACGCACACGCTGTCGAGATGCCGACCGACCGGCCGTGAATCCCGAACAGAATCGAAATCCACGCGGGCACGGCATTGGCCATCGACTTCGGGTTGGACGAGGGGTGCAGCCGTCTGCCCTGCGCAGCGGCGTTATAGGCGGTGATGATGTCGTCCGCATTCATTGTGCTGACGCCGTAAAACACGGCGGTATCGGGATCGAGCGCCGGCAGGCCGGCATCGTCCGCCGCCATCAGCGCCGAAACCGCTGCCGTCACGGCATTGCGCGGCGCCAGCGCGGGCATCCTCTGGAGCCGTGCCTTGTACGGCGTGATGTCCGTCTCCGGATACGGCACATACCACTGTGAGGTGTTCGTGCCGCCGCAGAAGGCTTCGTCCCCTTTTCTGAAAACGGGCTCCATTGCGGTCAGCCGGTCAAAAAACGCCTGTCCGCTGCCCATGGCCGCAATCGGCGCCAGACCGGTAATCACAACTCTTTCCATATCCGATACTTTCCTCCGGTGTTGCTTCTCTTTGTGTCACTGTGCCCCGTCTGCCAGATATCCGGCAAACCGGTCGATCCAAGCGGAGAATTCCTCCGCGCACTGGTTGAAGTAAAAATGCCCGCCGGGGAACACCTGATCCGCATACATCCTGCGGAAGGTCCGGCTCCATTCGCCGGTCAGGGCGGGATCCACGATACAGTCCTCCGCGCCGCGCAGCAGCAGGCCGCAGGCCAGACGGCACTCCGGCTCCGGCATCGCCGGCACATACTGCGCCACTGCTTTCATATCCTGCTCCGCCAGCCGGTACAGCTTTTCGCACATCTCCGGGTGATCGAGGATTTTCTGCGGCACGCCGCCGAGCTTTTTCGCAAACTCATAGAGGTCCTTCGGGATTTCCGTGTGTCTGCCCATGCAGACGGCATACGGCGGGTTCTGTCCGGAGACGATCACGCCGGCAGGCGGATTTCCGCGGCCGTTTTGCAGAATCAATCCCGCCTCGCACGCGACAAACGCGCCCATGCTGTGTCCGAGCAGCAGATACGGCTCCCCCGGCGCAAGACTGCTTTCGATGTATCCGGCCGCCGCATCAATATAGAGCTGAAAATCGGCGCTTGTCCCGTCCGGCACAAAGCGGTCACGCGGGTAGTCAAAGACCAGCACCCGTTCGATATTCTGATAGGCATATTTGCGCAGAAAGGCGTAATACAGGGAAAAGCCGCCTGCGTGCGGAAAACAGATCAGTTTCATTCTGACGCTCCTGTGATGTAAATTTTTCAACGACACTTTCTTATTATATCACACAGCTTCGTAAAAATCAAGCGCAGCACGGCCGGAAGTCAGCGTCCGCCGTATCGCTTCTGGGCCCGCAGCATCAGCGGCAGACCGGCGGCCAGTCCGGCCGGCAGACAGAGTCCGCCCGCCGGTGTGTCAAAGGCAAAGCAGATCATGCCGGTCAGCAGAATGCCTGCACCGATCAGAATCATGCCCAGCCCCATGCCGCGCGTATAATCCGGGATATCTCCGTCCCAGACAGCATCCGTGTGATAATCGTGCAGCAGCCCGATGCGCTGCCGCTTCCAAAGCAGCACGCCCGACCGGATGCAAAGCAGTCCGACCGCCGTACACACAATCAAAACCGCAATCATTTCTGCACCTCATGCCCCGTTTTTTGCCGAATCGTATCCTGTATTTTTCAGGGAATGCGCGTCAGCCCCTCTGCTTCTGCAAGCTGATTTTCTGCCGCGGTGATGCAGACCGCACCGTTTGCCGCAAAGGCATCCCAGACGGCGCAGTCCGCAAGGAGCTGATCGCAGTCGGTCGCCAGCGCCTCACGCCGCGTCTGCCGGAGCATCTCCTCCGTGATGCCGTTCATCCAGAGCATATCTGCAAACGCGCCGTCCCCTCTGGGCGAGCGCAACGGCTCCATGTCGGAGACCGTCGAGATGATATAGCCCGTCAGCGGCTCTCCGCTCTTACAAAAGCTGCGGATGAACTCCGACATTCCCGCATTGGCCGCAAGCGATGCCGCCGGCGTCGGATCCCGGAACGAATAGGTCGAGAGCGTGCCCTCTCTGCCGACGCTCAGGCCGGTGCCGTATGCACCGCCCTGTACGCGGACCTGATTCCAGAGATAGCTGAGCGAGAGAATCTTTGCGCCGACGCGCAGGCTGCCCGTGAATTTCATGTCCGCCTCGTGCAGATTCCAGCCCTGCACCGCAAAGCCGATCTGCGCGGGAATCGCAATGCCCGCCTTCTCCGGCAGACTGACTGCATAGGCGGTCTTTTCCGGCACCGCCGTACCCTCCGGCAGCGCGCCGAGCAGAGATGCGAGAGACACATCCTCCGCGGCGGTCACCGAGGCGGCAATCAGACGCTTCCGGCAGAAGGTCTTTTCTGCCACGCGCTTTGCCAGTGCTTCAAAGGCTTCGTATTCCGCGTCAAAATCCGCTTCAAACCGGTTCATGCGCTCGGCGGCGGTGTTGCCGGACAGCAGCTCGTTCATCGCATCGCCCGCTGAATAGCGCGACATGGCCGTCATGCCGGCAATCGCGTGGCCGTAGGCAATCTTCATCTGCTTGCGGCGCTCGATGCCCTGCAGCAAACGCTCCCGCACATTCTCCCGCTGCGAGAAGTCTGTGTGCTGCATGACCTCCAGCAGCAGAGCCTCAGCCTTTTCGCGCTTTCCGCGCAGGACGCTGTACGAAACGGCGAGATACGGCGTCACGGTCTCGCGCTCGTCCGCCTTCCGCGTCTGCCCGATGCTGAAGGTCATGCGCCCGACGGTGCTGTCCAGTGCCTTGCGCAGCTCCAGCGCGTCATAGCGCGCGGTCGGCAGCTCGGTAAACAGTCCCGTGATGAAGCTGAGCTGCGCCAGCTCCTCCGCCGCGGCATCCGTCAGGCGGAAGTACAGCGTGATATGCTCGATCTCGCGGCAGGGCAGCTTGTGGAACAGTACCGTGACGCCCTGCTCGGTGCGCGTCTCCGTGCCGATATGCGGCGGGTTCTCGCTGACCTCGGAGAGCGGAAGCTGCGGAAGCGCCGCCAGCTGCTCCGGCGTATCGGGTGTCTGCTGCCACGCGAGCAGACGGGCGTTCATTTCGGCATTTTCCGCACGGCCGGCGTCCGTCCACGCATCGGAGATTGCCCTGAGACGCGCAGCCTCATCGGCGCGCAGCGCATCGCCGCAGGTGTAGGACGGCTCCAGCAGCAGCACGGCCGTTTCGCCGTCCGAAGCAAAGAGCTCCCGCAGCAGCTCCTCCATGCCGCCGCTGCGGATCATCTCCCGCACGCGGGCAAAGGTCCTGCCGTATTCCAGACAGTCCATCGGATCGCCGCCGTACAGCCATGTGTTCATCGCGTTGATGCAGCGGTCCAGTCCCTGCGGCTCGCTCGGCTCCATCATCTGGAACTCGAGCATATCGGCCGCGGCTTCCAGCGCCTCGCGGTCAAGGCCCTGATCGGCCAGCTCTGCGGCGGTCTTCCGGATCAGCGCGAGGATCTCGTCTGCGCTGCCGTCCCTGATGTTTTTGAGGTCGATGCTCACATACGGCTGCGCGATCGTCGGATCAATCGAGACGGTCATCTCCTGCGCAAGTCCCGCCGAAAGCACCGGACGCTTCAGCGGCGCATCGTTCGTGCCGGCGATGACGGTGTTCAGCACGCTGATGGCCGTCAGCCGCGTGAAATCGCGCCAGTCTCCGGCAATTCTGCCGGCGGAGAGATAGCATTTGCCGGTCAGCGGCTCGTTCCGGTCCAGCTCATACTGCGCCGTTCCGCGGACGGAAACGGGCTTTTGCTCCGTGAACTGCGGCAGATCGGTGCTGCGCTCAAACTGCGAGAGGTATTCCGCGATCATCGTCAGCGTCTCCTCCACCGGCACGGCGCCGTCCAGGAAAATCAGTGCATTGGACGGATGATAGCAGCGGCGGTAGGTCTCGCAGAACTGCTCATAGGTCAGGCTCGGAATCACGGCGGGATCGCCGCCGGAATTGCAGCCGTAGCAGGTGTCGGGGAAGAGCAGCTCAAAGAGCTTCTGCTCGGCAATGCGCTCCGCACCGCTCATCGCGCCCTTCATCTCGTTGAACACGACGCCCTTGTAGCTCAGGGTGCCGTCTTCGTCCTGCTCGATGTGCCAGCCCTCCTGATAAAAGATATTCGGATCGGTCAGGATGCGCGGCGCAAACACGGCGTCGAGATACACGCCGGTCAGGTTGAGAAAATCGCGGGCATTCCGGCTGGAGACGGGATACATCGTCTTGTCCGGGAAGGTCATCGCGTTCAGAAAGGTGTTCATCGAGCTCTTGAGCAGCTCGACAAACGGCTCGCGGACCGGGTATTTCGCAGAGCCGCACAGCACGGAATGCTCCAGAATGTGAAACACGCCGGTGCTGTCGGACGGCAGCGTCCGGAAGGTAATCGAAAAGAGCTTGTTCTCCTGCCCGTTGTCCACCCAGCAGACGGGAGTTGCGGTTTTTTCGTAGAGCAGCTCGACCACTCTGCCGCCGAGCTCCTCCGAGCTGCGGATGCGTGTCACGGTAAAGCCGAGAAAACGGTCGCCGGTCTGACGGAACATCTCCATATCACAGTCTCCTTTTCATACAGTTCAAAAATCGGTCATGTGCAGCAGGTGCATACATCAATATTATACCAAATCCGGGCAAAAAAATCAAGACAGGACACCGCAAAAAAAGTCCCCGCTGTTTCTTGCAGCGGGAATCAGCCTGCTGAAGAAGCAATGCTTCATCACATAAAGGCAACATGCAACTATTTTCAATAATCCGCTTGACAACTTCAGGAAATGATTGTATACTATAAGCAGAAACATCGTACAATACAACTTTTGCAATATAATTTTAATCAAATCCGGAATTGCATTTCTCTCCGAAACAGACCGCAAGATCGCAGTCTGACTGCTGTCCGGCAGATTTTCACGCTGCTGCCCCACTGCCTTTTATGCGCGGAAAAGGCGGTTCGGTATAAATCACACTACAATACACAAGGAGGATTTCACATGAACCACAGCAAACTCATCGCATGGCTTTCCGCCGCCGTTCTCGGCATCACGGCAGCCGCTTTCCCGTCAGACCTCGCCGCAGAGGCTGCGACCGGAACAGGCACCACTGCAAGCGGATTCAAGTACACCTATGACACGGAAACCGGAGAAGCAACCATTACCGGTTATACCGGAAGCGGCAGTGCCCTGATGATTCCGGCAAACGCCAACGGCTACCGCGTCACGGCAATCGACGACTTCGCATTCTGGAACCGCCATTTTTTCACATCGGTCTATATCCCGGGTTCCGTCAGAGAAATCGGAATATACGCCTTTGCCTACACCAATCTGACCAGCGTTTCGATTCCCGCAAGCGTTACCCATGTTGACCAGGGCGCCTTTGCAGACTGCGCTTCACTGACCTATGCAAAAGTCAGCGGCGCCACTGAGCTGAGCTACAGAGCCTTCGGAAACTGCCCTGTTCTGAGCAGAGTTCAACTCTCCGCCAATTCCTGGTCCACGAGAGGTTTTAACTGGCAGGCGTTTGAAAACTGCCCTGCGCTCTATACCGTCAACGGCGTACAGGCACTCCAGCACGGGACAGACAGCAGCGGCCGGCAGTATCCGGTCATCCATCCCGCGATTGAAACGGCAGTCCGCAATCATTTCAGCAGAAGCATCAAGGTCGGCTTTGTCGATGACTACTGCACCGAGCTCTGCAACTACATCGTTGCAACAGAGACCGATCCGTGGATGAACGATGCGCTGAAGGCACGCCAGCTCCACGACTGGCTCGTCCGGCACTGC
>JAILIG010000156.1 GCA_024695445.1 Oscillospiraceae bacterium | reverse complement strand
CATCGTCGGTACCGTGCTCGGTGAATACCACCCGCACGGTGATGCGTCCGTCTACATGGCGCTGGTGCGTCTGGCGCAGAGCTTCTCAATGCGTTATCCGCTCGTGGACGGCCACGGAAACTTCGGCACCGTGGACGGCGATCCGCCTGCGGCTTACCGTTACACCGAGGCGAAGATGACCAAGATCTCCACTTCCATGCTGACGGATATCCAGAAGGAAACGGTCGATTTCCAGTCCAACTACGATGACCGTCTGAAGGAGCCTGTCGTGCTGCCTGCCCGCTTCCCGAACCTGCTGGTCAATGGCTCGGAGGGCATCGCGGTCGGTATGGCATCCCATATCCCGCCGCACAATCTCGGCGAGGTCATCGACGGACTGGATTATCTGATTGAGAATCCGGACGCGACGCTGGAGCAGCTTATGCAGTTCATCAAGGGACCGGACTTCCCGACCGGCGGCATCATCATGGGCAGAGCGGGCATCCGCGCAGCCTATGCGACCGGCCGCGGCAAGCTGACTGTCCGCTCCAAGACAGAGATCACCGAAATCAAGAACCGGCAGTGCATCATCGTCACCGATCTGCCGTACATGGTCAATAAGGCCGAACTGATTAAAACGATTGCCGACCTTGCCAAGGATAAGCGCATCGAGGGCATTCATGATATCCGCGACGAAACCGGCAAGGAAGGCCAGCGCATCTGCATCGAGCTGAAAAAGGATGCGAACGCCAATCTCGTGCTGAACCAGCTCTTCCGCTATACGCAGCTTCAGGATACCTACGGCGTCATCATGCTGGCGCTGGTCAACGGCATTCCGCGGGAGCTGTCGCTCAAGCAGATTCTCGAAGAATATCTGAACCACCAGATTGATGTGGTGGAGCGCGCAACCCGCTTTGAGCTGAAAAAAGCCAGAGAGCGCGGACATATCCTGCAGGGCTTTCTGGTCGCGCTGGACTTCATCGACGAAGTCGTGGAGATTCTGCGGTCGTCCAAGTCCATTCCGGAGGGCAAGGAGCGCCTGATGGCGCGCTTTGCGGAGTCGGACCTGACGGCGCTGATGGACAGCCCGAATTACCGTGCGGCCATGGGCCCTGCGGTCGATGCCTGCGAAAAGGATTATCCGACAATCGGTCTTTCCGAGGCACAGGCGGACGCGATCGTGGCCATGCGGCTCGGTCAGCTGACCGGCCTCGAAAAGGAAAAGATTCTGAACGAGGTCACGGCAATCTGTGATAAGATTGTCGATCTGCGAGACATTCTCGCGCACCGCGAGCGTGTGCTCGGCATCATCCGCGACGATCTCGAGGAGATCCGCGGAAAGTACGGCGACGAGCGCAGAACTGAAATCGAAAATGTCAGCGGCGAAATGGACATCGAGGATCTGATTCCGGTCGAGGACTGCGTCGTCACCTACACGAACTTCGGCTACATCAAGCGCGTGCCGCTTTCCGTCTACAAGTCGCAGAAGCGCGGCGGCAGAGGCGTCACGGGCATGAAGCAGCGCGAGGAGGACTTCGCCTCCGAGATGTTTGTCGCGTCGAGCCATGACCATGTGCTGTTCTTCACAAACCGCGGCATCATGTTCGATCTGAAATGCTTTGAAATCCCGATGGGCGGCAAGGATTCCAAGGGTACCAATATGGTCAATCTGCTGCCGCTCTCGGAAAACGAAAAAATCGCCGCGATGATGAAGGTCAGCGAGTTCAACGACGACAGCTTCATCGTCATGGTGACGAAAAACGGCAAGATCAAGCGCACCCCGCTGCCGGCGTATAAAAATGTCCGCAAAAACGGCATCATTGCGATCCGTCTTGACGAGGGTGACGAAATTGCCGGCGTCCGCCTGACAAACGGCGGCGATCAGCTCTTTGTCGCAACGAGAAACGGCATGGCCATCCGCACGCCGGAGACCTGCATCCGCCCGCAGGGCAGAAGCGCACACGGCGTCCGCATCATGAAGCTGCGCGGAGATGACGAGATTGTCTCGATCGCGCGTGCAAGAGCGGGCGCGACGCTGCTGACCGTTACGGACAAGGGGTTCGGCAAGCGCACCGATATCGAGAGCTATCCGCTCCGGAACCGCGGCGGCTACGGCGTCACGAACTACAAGCCGGACGAGGAGCGCGGCAAGGTCTGCGGCATCAAGGTCGTCGATGAAACCGACGATATCATCATGATTTCGAGCGACGGTATCATCATCCGCATCCGCACCGCCGATGTCCGTGTCATGGGCAGAATTGCAAAGGGCGTGCGCGTCATGCGTGTGACGGAGGACGGCAGAGTGATGTCCTTCACCCGCACCGAGCATGACGATTCCGCAGAGATGTCCGAGGTCGAGCAGCTCTCCGAGGAGGAGCTGGCGGCACAGGAGCAGGAGGCACAGGCGGCGGAATCCGCAGAGGCGGCCGTCACCGAGCCGGATGAACCGGAGACCGAGGAGCCGGATGAGCCGGACGAGGAAGAATCCTCAGAAAACAGCGAGGACGAGGAAGACGAATGAGAAACGCCGCGGCGCTGCCTGCGGGCAAAGCGTTCGCGTGTACGGATCCGGCAAAGGAGCGTGAGCGGATTTGAAGCTGAAACCGCGAAAATTCCTGATTCTGCTGATGTTCCCGATCCACCTGATGCTGATTTTCAGGATGAAGGAGATGCAGAGCGGGACAGCATTTCTGCTGGCTGTTCTGCTGATTCTGGCGGCGGACTTTGTGCTGTCCTTTATCCAGACGGAGACCTTTTCCGCCCGCGACCGGAATATTCCGGGCTTTGCAGTGCGTTTTCTGCCGTATCTTCTGCAAAAAATACTGATTGCCGCAGCGGACGGCATCACAGCATATTTCTGGCAGGAAAGCGATTTTATCAAGGTTCTCAGCACGGACGATCTCTGGTTCGCGGTTTGTGCGGCGGAGCTGCTGCTCAGCGCACTGGTCGTTCTGGTGACCGGATGGGCGCGCACGATGCTGTATCACGATGAACCATAATTTTACGGAAGGGACGGTAAACCTGATGACAAACGCAGAAATTCTCGCACATATTGACCACACCAATCTGAAACAGGATGCAAAATGGGAAGATATTGCGCAGCTTTGTGAGGAAGCGCTTCAGTATCACACCGCATCGGTCTGCATCCCGCCGTACTGGGTAAAGCGCGCAAAGGCGGAGTATCCCGCGCTCAATGTCTGTACGGTGATCGGCTTCCCGCTCGGCTATCAGCCCGCGTCGGTCAAGCTCTTTGAGACGGCGGAGGCCGTTTCGGACGGTGCCGGCGAAATCGACATGGTTATCAATGTTTCTGCACTGAAAAACGGCGATGATGACACCGTGCTGGACGAAATCCGTGCGGTGCGCAGTGCGTGTCCGGAGCAGATTCTGAAGGTGATCGTCGAGACCTGCTGTCTGACGCAGGACGAAAAGGTGCGCGTGTGCAGACTTGTTTCCGAAGGCGGCGCGGACTATATCAAGACCTCGACCGGCTTCGGCAGCGCGGGCGCAGAACTGGACGATATTGCACTTTTCCGCGCCAACATCGCGGACAGTGTGAAGATCAAGGCGGCGGGCGGCATCCGTACCAGAGAGCAGATGGAAGCGTTTCTGGCGGCGGGCTGTGACCGGATCGGCAGCAGCGCGGCCCGCATCCTGTTTGACGGCGTATGAAGCCGGAAGTTCTGCTCTCCGGTCACGCGCCGGGCGGCGGAATGCTGATTTTCCGCGTCTATGCGGCGGAAATCCCGGAGGCGGCACGGAAATCGGCACACCGCGCAGAGCATTTTGCGGCACTCGACCTGCTGGGCGCGGCGCTTCAGCAGGATTTCGGCGTTTCGCACGCGGAAATTTACCGGACGGGACTGGAAAAGCCCCGTCTGATGCACAAATTCCTGCATATGAGCATTTCGCACTGTAAGGGGCTTGCGGTTTGTGCAGTCGGACGGTTGCCGCTCGGCATCGACGCAGAAGCGCCGCGTGCCGTGAAGGAGCACCTTCTGAACCGCGTCTGCACGGCGGCGGAGGCGGCAGAGATCCTCGCCGCAAAAGACCGGGAAACCGCCTTTTCGCAGCGCTGGACGCTCAAGGAGGCCTATGCAAAATTCACCGGCGCGGGCATCCGCACACCGTTTGACCGGCTCGAATTTTCACTGGACGGCGGAATCCGCTTTTGTCACCCCGATGCGAAGAAGCTGCGCTTTTTTCAGGTAATGCGCGGAAATTCACATATCATCTCACTCTGTCTGCCGGACGGGAGCTACACCGTGCGGGCAGCGGATCAACTGTAACAGAGACCGGACAACACCCGGAAACAGGATGAAAAAACAGAGAGGATGTTTCTCATGCTGACTATTGATCTCAGGGGACAAACCGCGCTGATTACCGGTGCATCCGGTATGCTGGGGCGCGTGATTGCGCGTGTCTTTGCGGACTGCGGCGCAAATCTGATTCTGCATTATTATCACGGCAGGGAACAGGCGGAGGCGCTGGCCGGCGAGCTGCGAAGCAAAACCGGACGGCGCATTCTGACGGCGTATGCGGATGTCACCGACGCGGAATCCGTCGCGGAGATGCAGCGCAAGGTCGCAGGCTCTGCCGTCGGAATGCCGGATATTCTGGTACACAACGCGGTGATTCAGTACGAGCAGAAGCCGCTGCTGGAGCAGCCGCTTGCCGATTTTGACAGCCAGTACGGCTCCTGCGTCATGCAGACCGTCCACATGGCAAAGGCGTTCGTTCCCGCGATGATTAAAAAGGGCGCGGGCGGGCGCATTGTTGTCATCAATACCGAATGCGCGGCACTCTGCGAGGAGGGCTGGAGCGCCTACTCCGCCGCAAAGCGCGGTCTGGACGGCATCGTCCGCGTGCTGGCGAAGGAGCTTGGTCCGAACGGCATCACGGTCAATCAGGTGGCGCCGGGCTGGACGGTCACGGAGAACGACCGCCGCAATCACACGGAATCAAGGCCGGACTACGAGGCGACTGTGCCGCTGAGACGCCGCGGAACCGATGAGGAAATTGCGCAGATGTGCGCGTTTCTGGCCTCTCCGCTCGCATCCTTTACAACCGGCGCGTATATCCCCGTTTCGGGCGGGCGCGTCATGCCGGGCATCTGATGCAGACCGCCGGAAGGACAGCGAGGACTGTGACGGAACCTCAGCCAGATCACGGCATTTGCCGTGTGGATATTAAATTTCGGAGGAAAACAAATGAGCACAAACAGTTATGAATCCCCGTTTTGTACCCGTTACGCGAGCAAGGAGATGCAGTATCTCTTTTCCGCGGACAAGAAGTTTACAACATGGCGCCGCTTATGGGTTGCGCTGGCCAGAGCCGAGCATGAGCTCGGTCTGAATGTCACGGCGGAGCAGGTCGCGGAGCTGGAAGCCCACATCACGGACATCGACTACGAGGCGGCCGCGAAGCGCGAAAAGGAGTGCCGGCACGATGTCATGTCTCATGTCTACGCCTACGGCCTCTGCTGCCCGAATGCCAAGGGCATCATTCATCTGGGCGCGACCTCCTGCTATGTCGGCGACAATACCGATATCATCATCATGCGCGATGCGCTGAAGCTGGTCCGCACGAAGCTGGTGGCCGTCCTCAAGAATCTTGCGAAATTCGCGGAGGAGTGGAAGGCGCAGCCCTGCCTCGCTTACACGCACTGCCAGCCCGCACAGCTCACGACCGTCGGCAAGCGCGCAAC
>JAILIG010000096.1 GCA_024695445.1 Oscillospiraceae bacterium | reverse complement strand
TCGTTGCAGACATCGTAGGCGTAGAGATTGAGGTTCGGATAATTGTTCTTGTACAGCGCAAACATATTTTTGATGTAACTCTCCATGCGCTGATCCATGACATCAGTGCTGACCCAGTTTCCGTTGCTGGAGAAACCGGTCTTGAAGAACCAGTCCTTTGTCTGGGAGTGCCAGACAAGCGTGTGACCGCGGAAGGCGAGGCCGTTATCCGCACACCAAGAAGCAATCTTTGCAAATGACGAGTCGGTGACCTTGACATTTGTATCGGTAGAGCCGTTTTGCACGATCGTAGCTTCCGGCTTTGTCTCGTTCTCACACTCGATTGCGTTGCAGTCCTTCAGAAGACGGCTCTTGATGCCGCTGTCACCGATGGTCTGACCGTTCAGAATATTGCCGGAACGGATGCCGAAATTGACAAGCATATCTTTGAGACCTTTTTCGGCAGCCTGTGCCACGATCTCCGCTTTGCCGATAACCTTCACATCATCAAAGTAAAAGTCATCTGTAGAATCCGTCGTAATGGTCATCTTAAATTCTTTGCTGTTATTCGGCGCCTTGTAGCGTGCGCCGAGCTCAGCCCATGTGCCGCCCTTGACAAACTTGCAATCCAGTTCCTTGACTGTTTCCTTGCCGCTGTCAATATCGACGGTCAGCAGCGTCAGACGGAATGTCTGATCTGTCTCGCAGAATACCCGAACAGAGTAGTCATAGCGCTTGCCGCCTTCCAGATAAAGATCCTTGGAAGACGATACGCCGTCAGACGGCGAGGTTCTGCCGGTGACAAGCATACCGCGGGAGCCCTCATAGCCCGCGCCGTTGACTGCAGTCAGTTCGGCAACATAGTCCGGCGATTCGGCATACCAACCGCCGTAGTTGATCTCGAAGTCATTCGAGAAGATGGTGGCTGCACCTGCGGAAAGCTCGACGGGCAGTGATGAAAGCATTACTGCCGAACAAGCCGCTGCCGTCAGTGCAGCTGTGAAACGCTTGAGTTTCATTTCTTTCCCCCTAACCTAACATAAGTGAATCGTGGTTCGATCTTTGTGGAAACCGAATCATCGCAGTTGCCCTCGGATCCTTCGGCTGCATGAAGGGGGATGCACCCGACTGACCGTTGGACAGCCGCAATCATATGGTCTCCTGCATTATCTATTGTACCTCAAGATGTCTTGTTTTTCAATGTGTATTCTGTAGATTGTATGGACAAATTGAAGCAAATTGTATGCTGCTTTCCATGCGAAATTAGGGGCGGCGACAAAAAGATAAGAAAAAGCACTTGTTTTGTGCAGTTCTTCCACCGCATATTCAGTGTGATAGTTTGGTTCCTCTAATATTTCTCTATTATTTTTTTCAAATCTGGACGAAATGCAGATTTTCCCCTTGACATTTCCGGAATTATATACTATAATTGTTGTAGATAGGGGGGAGCATATGTCTAATACAGAGATACAGTATATCGGGGTGATCGCCGCTGAAGTCAACAGTATTGAGCAGCGGGAAATCATGAAAGGGATCATTCACGAGGCTCAGGCTCTCGGAAAACGGACAATTGTCTTTTCCAATCTGTACAACCCGTATGAAACGGATGAGTCACTTGTTCTGGAAAATAATATTTATGAGCTGATGTATTCCCCGATGCTCAGCGGACTTGTACTGATTGCGGAGTCGTTTACGAATCCGTCGCTGCAGCTGAAGGTCCGGGAAATGCTTGCGAAACGGCAGGATATTCCGGTTGTGATTGTCGGCATCTTTATTCCATCGCTGGCGTTTCCGAATGTTCGTTTCATCAATGCGAGCGATTCGGAGGATATTCTGGAAATTACTAATCATCTGATCAATGTACATCATTTTTCCAAGATTGATATTCTGACCGGCATGGAGGGGAATGAAGCCTCGGAGCAGCGTGTGCAGGGGTATCGCCGTGCACTCGAAACCCACGGAATTCCATATGACGAACGCCGCGTGCATTACGGCGATTTCTGGTTTACATCGGGTGAAGCGCTTGCAAAAGACTATATTCACAAACGGGTGGAGCTGCCGCAGGCTCTGGTCTGTGCAAATGACTACATGGCATACGGTGTGCTGGATACTTTCCTGCAGAACGGTGTGCGTGTTCCGGAGGATATTACTGTAACAGGCTACGAATTCGTCCATGAACGCGTGTTTCATTCGCCGCTGCTCAGTACTTATCAGCGCGGCAGGAACGAGCTCGGTTCCTCTGCGGTCCAGATTCTGGACGCAGCCGTCAACGACCGCGAGCTGCCGCCGTTTTATCCGCCGAAAGGCTGCTGGATCGCCGGAAACAGCTGCTCCTGCGGAGCCTCCAACCCGCAGCTGAATTCTGAGCTGGAGACGCTGCGCGTCAAGCAGATGTATGACCGATGGAATGTGCTTGGCACCATGGAACAGCAGCTGACGCTCTGCGGGACACTGGATGAACTGATCGAGGTCCTGTCCAAGCACCACTACTGGGTGCGCTGGGTTCAGAATATGTATCTTTGCCTGTTTGAAAACTGGTATGATACCAATTCCGATATGCCCGGCACGCTGCTCAGCTGCCACAGCGTGATGCCCTGGAATACGCAGAATTCGCCGATTGTCTGCACACGGTTTGACTTTTCGGCGCTGTATCTGTACGCGCCTGCAACTGCGGTTCACTATTATCTGCCGCTGTTCTTTGAAAATCACTTTTTCGGCTATTTTGTGCTGGAATATCATTCGCCGGACACTTATGACGACATTTTCCGAAACTGGATGAAGTCGATTTCGATCGGTCTGACTTTCCTTTGTATGAAAAATGATATCAGATATCTTCTTCAGTGCCAGAATTTGTCCGAACAACATGACTCACTGACCGGACTTTTGAACCGGAGAGGTGCGGAATCGGCACTGTCCGCAGCGCTTTCTGAGCACAACAAGCCTGTCTATGCGATCATGATAAAGTTGTGCTCCGGACAGGATTCCCACATGATTCAGTCGGATCTGCTGCAAAGGACGGCCGAAGTTCTCCGCATGATCTGCGGGCAGAACGGTTTTTGCGGCAGAATTGACTCCCAGGTGTTTATCTACGCCGGTTTTTCCTGCGATTCAGAAGAAAACTGCCAGATTGTCGCCCGGAAGTTTACTGCGGTTCTTCTGCATTCATCCGGGATCTGCAACGCAATCGGCATGGAGTCACTTCTGATCGAGACGGCTGCTGTTTCTCCGGAGGAATCTGCCGGAAAGGCGATTTCGTCGCTTCAGGCTAAGCTGGACAGCGACACCGCCTCCTTTGCGGCGAAAAAGAAAAATCCGCACGCAGAAGCTCTGTTTACCGTGCGGAATCTGATTTACCAGATGGAAACCTGCGATACCGATTCCATTTGCCGGCAGTATTCATTCAGTACAGGTTATTTCCGGCAGATTTACAAGGATTTCTTCGGAATCAGCTTCCATCAGGATGTCATTCAGGCGCGCATCTGCCGCTCGATCTATCTGCTTGTGACGACCGTCCGGAGCATTGCAAGCATCGCAGAGGAATGCGGCTATGAGGACAGCAACTATTTCCTCCGACAGTTCCAGAAGCTGACCGGCCTGACACCCGGACAGTTCCGGAAACGCATATGAGTATGAAAAAACCGCACAGTTCACAAGACTGTGCGGCTTTTTTACCGGTTATTCCGGAAGGCTCCGGGCGATGTGCCGCAGTTGGCTTTGAATTGCCGTGCGAAATGCTCGTAGTTGTGATACCCGCACTGCAGGGCGACATCCTGCACGGTCATATTCGTGGTGTGCAGCAGCATTTTGGCATATGCGATCCGGCTTGCAATCAGGTCCTGAATGAATGTGACGCCGAACTGGACGCGGTACTGGTGCTGGAATGCGGACCGGCTCATATTGGTTTCATGGGAAGCCCAGTCCACGGACCATTCCAGATACGGCTCACGCTGGATTTTATTCCGGATAATTTGCATCATCTCCTGCTTGGAGCTGGTGAGCCGGAACTGGATCTCATGCTGCTGCTCGCTGACTTTGTTGCAGAGCAGCCAGAAATAATGGGAAATCGAGTCGGCGGCGTGCAGGCTGTCCGAATAGCTTTCTTCGGCGATGGATTTGATGCAGTAGCTGAAAAATTCCGTATGCCTGAGCGGAATCGGCGTGGCGAGGGGAATCTGTTTCTCGGAGAACCATGCGGCTTCCTCGTGCTCAAATAAGAAGTGAATCCAGTCATTTTCAAATGTTTTTCCCGGCACGCAGCGATAATACTGCGGCATTCCGACCGGATACAGAAAGAAGGTGTTTCGCGGCAGCAGAATATCATTGCCGTTCAGGGTTATGATGGATTCAGACTTCAAAATCAGCAGGAGATTGTCTCCGCTGCCCTCCGGCCGCTCAATTTTGAAATCTGCATTGTGACAGTGGTTGTAGCCGACATTCCGTAAAATCATAAAATATCACCCCGAAATCCGAAAAATGCACAAAACATCATATACTTTGTATTATACACCATTTTCTTTCCATTGTCAATCTTTTATAATAGTATTACAGAGCTGTGTTTCTTTTATCAAGCTGTGCAGTTTTTCGTACAGAAAAAACTGACGAGCCGGTTGAGGGGCCGGAATAACTGCGCGGCATTCAGCAGACACAGACTGAATATTCTTGAGAGGGAGAATGTTATGAAAACGCGTATTTGCAAACGCATTCTGTCTGCGCTGACAGCCGGTGTGATGCTGTCAGCTGCAGTACAGACCACAGCCCCGATGACCGGTCTGGCGGCAAAAAATCTCATCAGCAATTCCACCTTTGATACCGGTACTTCCGGGTGGGCAATCTACAAGGAGAGCGGCGGCGCCGGAAAGCTGTCTGTGAACGACGGCAGACTGGCACTCAATGTCACATCGCTCGGCAAATTGAACTATGCCGTTCAGCTTTACTACGATATCGTTCCGCTGTACCAGAACGCGATTTATCATGTTCACTATGAGATTTCCAGCACGGTGAACCGTTATGTTGAGGGCATGATTCAGCAGAACGGCGGCACTTATCAGTCCTATACATGGAAGGGACTGAATCTGACTCCCGAACCGCTGGTCGTGGACTACACCTTCCCGATGAAAAAAGAAACCGATATCATGGCGAAGTTCTGCTTTAACTGCGGCCTGCAGGAGCAGGACGGCGAGCTTCCGGAGCATACGATCTATCTGGACAATGTCGTGATCGAAATTGAAGATGACAGTCAGGTGGATTATTCGCAGATCGGTCCGTATCAGGCTCCGATTCTGACCAATCAGATCGGCTTCCGTACCGATGACCGGAAGACGGCTGTGATTCGCAAGGATGCCGGAACAACGGATTTTGCTGTTGTCAACGCCGCAACCAAGCAGACTGCCTTTACCGGTAAGCTCAGCGAGGCGGTCAGCAACACGAGCGCTGATGAAACGGACTATATCGCCGATTTCTCCCAGCTGACCGAAAAAGGCAAGTATTACATCACCTGCGGTTCGCTCGATCCGTCCTACGAATTTATCATTGCGGACGATCCTTATGCGGAACTGATGAATTCGCTGATCCGGATGTTTTATCTGCAGCGCTGCGGCTGTGAGGTCACGGACAGCAAGTTCGGTCACAAGGCCTGCCACACCGATCTGGCTACGGTTTACGGTACCAGCGAGAAGATTGATGTTTCCGGCGGCTGGCACGATGCGGGTGACTACGGCAGATATGTGGTGGCCGGCGCCAAGGCGGTCGCGGACCTGCTGTACGCCTATGACGCGAATCCTTCGCTTTTCACCGATCAGGTCGGTATTCCGGAGAGCGGAAACGGTATTCCGGATATTCTGGACGAAACACGGTACGAACTCGAATGGATGCTGAAAATGCAGGCGAGCAGCGGCGGTGTCTATCACAAGGTGACCTGCGATACTTTCCCCGGCTATGTGATGCCGACAGCTGAGGTCAAGGAGCTGATCGCAACTCCGATTTCCTCGACTGCGACCGCTGATTTCTGCGCTTCGATGGCCATGGCTGCGGAGTTCTATGCAGAGTATGACAGCAGCTTTGCTGCAAAATGCCTTGATGCTGCCAAAAAGGCGTGGGCCTTCCTGGAACAGAATCCCGGCTTCATTTTCAAGAATCCGGCGGACATTTCAACCGGTGAATACGGCGATCTTTCTGACAAAGACGAGCGATTCTGGGCAGCCTGCCAGATGTTCCGCGCAACCGGCGATGCGTCCTACCTGAGCGGTGTCAGCACTGTTCAGACCGGTATGGACTGGTCTACGGTCGGTGACTACGGCAGCTTTGCACTGCTGGGCGCAAAAGCAAACGATCTTCAGAGCGCCGCACAGAGCGCGATCGAAAAGTCTGCTTCTTCCTCGGAGCGCAATGTTCAGAATCATCCTTACGGTTCTCCGGTTACCAAGTACAACTGGGGCAGCAATATGACGATTGCTAATTCCGGTGTTCTGCTGGCTAAAACCGGCCGGAAGGATGCCGCAACGGCGGTTCGTGACTATCTGCTCGGACAGAATCCGCTCGGCACCTGCTTTGTGACCGGATTCGGTACGGTTTCGCCGGAAACGCCGCATCACCGTCCTTCTATGGCGGTCGGTGAAGCACAGCCCGGTATGCTGGTCGGCGGTGTCAATTCCAGTCTGGAGGACAGCGCGGCAAAGGCTTACTGTGCCGATTCGCCTGCGGCAAAATGCTATGTGGATAACTCAGAAAGCTACTCGACCAATGAGATTACGATTTACTGGAATTCACCGCTGATTTTCCTGCTGGCAGAGCTTGCCGGTTCTGAAACGCAGCAGGTGGTGGCCGGCGATGTCAACGGAGACGGTGAGTGCTCGATTGCGGATGCAGTCTCCCTGCAGCGGTTCCTGCTGGTGCTGGACACCACACTGCCGAACTGGAAGGCCGGCGACATGGACAAGAACGGAAAACTGAATGCCGTTGATCTGGCACTTCTGAAGCGTACACTTTGCGCATAAAGATCAGATTCCGAATGGAAGCTATGAAAAACCGGCTGTACCGCATGAAACGGTACAGCCGGTTTTTTCCGAATTGGCGACGATCGGACAGTCGATTGAATACAATCATTCATTGCAACTTCCTTGCAGTATGATATAATTAAGAAAAAGTCTGTGTCAGTCTGCACAGAGAACGGGGGAAGATATGGGTGTTCTGAAAAAAATCGCGGCAGCAGTTTCAGCAGCCGTGCTTTGTGTGATGCCGGCCGCGCTGCCGGATACAGAATGTGTTCTTGCGGCAGAAGAAATCGTGTTTTCCGGTGTAACCGGTCTTCCGTTCGAGCATGGGGATCCGTTCAAGGGTGTGGACATTTCCTCTGTGATTTCGCTGGAAAACAGCGGTGTGGTGTTCCGTGACCGTGACGGCAACCCGCAGGATATTTTTCATACACTGGCAGATGCCGGAATCAATACGGTGCGCGTCCGCATCTGGAACGAACCGTATCACTCGCAGACTCATGAAACCTACGGCGGCGGCATCTGCGATCCGGACTGTGCCGTCAAGATTGCAAAACGGTGCGCCGATGCCGGTCTCAGCCTGCTGGCTGACTTTCACTATTCAGATTTCTGGGCAGATCCCGGAAAACAGAATGCGCCGAAAGCCTGGCAGAACTATTCCGTCAGTCAGAAAGCAGATGCCATATACAGCTTTACGCTCAGTACCCTCAAGAAAATCGCGGAAACCGGTGTCAATATCGCCATGGTACAGGTCGGAAATGAAACGACAACCGGAATGTGCGGTGTAATGCTGGAAAGCTACCAGTGGAGCGATGTCGGCTGGCGCGATCTTTGCACCCTGTTTTCGGCAGGGACAAAAGCTGTCCGGGATTTCAGCAGCAAAACACTCGCCGCCATTCATTTCACGAATCCGGAGAAATCCTCCAATATGCTCTATCTTGCAAAATCGCTCGACCAGAACCGTGTGGACTATGATGTGTTTGCAACCTCGTATTATCCCTATTGGCACGGGACAATGAGTAATCTGACAAATGTTCTGACAAATATAGCAAACACATATCACAAAAAGGTTGTGGTCGCGGAAACCTCCTGGGTGCGCACTTTGGATGACGGTGACCGGTTCGGAAACACGATCTCGTCACGCGATAAAATGGGCAGCTATGTCTCCTATGAAATCAGCACAGCCGGGCAGACTGCGTTCCTGCGGGATTTGTGCAGAGCTGTGGCCGCAGTGCCGAACGGAAACGGCATCGGCGTATTCTACTGGGAGCCTGCCTGGCTTCCGGTCGGGAACGACTACAACAGCAATTTACAGCTCTGGAGACAGTACGGTTCCGGCTGGGCGACCAAGGCAGCAGGGGAGTATGACGATTCTGCAAAGAGCTATTTCGGCGGCAGTGCAGTAGACAATGAATCGTTGTTTTCTGCGGACGGAAAGCCGCTGGATTCGCTCTACTTTTTCCGGACAGTTCACGGCGACGGCAGTTCTGATGCTCCGGAGCAGGCAAATAATCTGCTGCTGAATCCGGGTTTCGAGGCGGATCACGGCTGGACTGCGGCGCCGCAGGGCTGGAAACTGCACGGTACGGCAGATGATCATTTTGATGTGCGCGCCGAAGATACCCGTTCCGGCGGGTATGCTCTGCATTGGTATACAGAGCAGCCGTTTACAGGCAGTTCAGCTTCTGCTTCTGCGACGGCTGCGGAGGACGGCGTATACCGTGCCTCCGTTTACATTCAGGGAGACGAAAAGACTGCGTATCAGGTTTCTCTGACGGCAGGTGACCGGTCGGAGACAGTTCGCGGAACCGGGCAGGGCTGGGCTGTCTGGGAACAGCCTGCACTGGAGCTGGCCTTGCATAAGGGAGAGACGGTTACCCTGATCGTCACGGTTTCCGGAGAAGCCGGGAGCTACGGTTCTGTTGATGACTGTATGCTGATCCGGACCGGCGATCTGATTGCGCCGCAGGTGCGCGGAGATGCAGACGGAGACGGAATATGCGGATTCAAGGATGTTTCCTTGCTTTGCAATCATCTGCTCTGTATCCGTTACCTGACGGCTGAGCAGGCGGCAGCAGTCGATCTGAATTCAGACGGCGTTCTCAATGCCGTGGATCTCGCTTTGATGAAGCGTCTGATTCTTGCTTCATGAATCCCGTCTGCGCTTCTATCAGATCTCAATATGCGTTATAAATGAAAAAAGGAGCCGTGCCAGCGTGTTCATCACGCCGATACGGCTCCTTTTCTTTGGTGGAGGCGAGGAGAATTGAACTCCTGTCCGAAAACCGATCCATCCGGTCATCTACGAGCATAGTTTGTCTTTTACATTCCCGCATTGCATCGCCGACAAACAGGCTCTGCAAATTGGTAGTGCATAATACCCCCGCCGCTTATGCACATGGGCAGCGGGCGTTCACCATGTCATGACGCCTGACACCGGAGCCATGGTATCATCCGGGCAGACGGACGGCCTTAAGCGGCCATCAGAACGGAATCGTTATTCGCGTTTAAATTTATAATTGCACCGTTTGTGGGCAGTGCGCCCCAGCTCGCCGACTGAACTTCCCAGCCCCCGTCGAAACCTTTACGCCCCCATTGAACAGGAACAGGTCTGCTTGATATATTATATCGTATCTGCTGCGGTTTGTCAAGCCGCAGCAGACGCTTTGCTGAACCGGTAAACGCCGGAAAACACCGCGTTTCCCCCGTGCTGTTATTGATTTCGCGTTTTCACTGCGCGGTCGATATCGCGGTTTGCCGATTTGATGGCCGCATCCTCGCGCTTGTCGTAAAGCTTTTTGCCCTTGCAGAGTCCGATCTGTACCTTTACCCGGCTGTCCTTGAAGTACAGCGACAGGGGAATCAATGTGAGCCCCTGCGTTTTCAGCAGACCGAACAGCTTCATGATTTCGCGCTTGTGCATCAGCAGTTTCCGGACGCGCCGCGGATCACGGTTAAAGAGATTTCCTTTTTCATAAGGGGAAATGTGCATGTCACGGAGAAACAGCTCCCCGCGGTCGATCGAACACCAGCTGTCTTTGAGGTTGACATTTCCGCTTCGGATGGATTTGACTTCGGTTCCTACCAGCTCGATTCCGGCTTCATAGGTTTCGAGCACAAAATAATCATGCCGGGCTTTCCTGTTTTCGGCAATCTGTTTGGTACCGGGCTGTTTGATAAGTCAACACTCCTTTCCGGCGGAATAGCCTATTATATCATAATTCCGGCTGTTTGTCAAGTGAGGAAAACTGCCGAAAATGCGAGGATTTGTCTGTTATTTGTCAGTTGAAGCGGTATCTGCCGGAGCTGAAACCGGGACAACCTCTGAAGTACTGCCGGCATCAGGTTCCTGCGCTTCCGGTTCGGGATCCGCTGGGGGCACCGGCTGCTCCTTCGGCAGTTTGTCAATTGCTTCCTTTAACAGTGCATAGAGAATCGTAAAGAGCGGCACGGCGAACAGGATACCGGGAATTCCCCCGAATCCGCCGCCGAGGATCACCGCGATCAGCACCAGAAGTCCGGGCAGTCCCACAGAATCGCCGACGATCTTCGGATAGATCAGCTGTCCGTCCAGCTGCTGCAGGATGACGATGAACACAATAAACCAGATTGCACGCTCCGGCGCAACAACCCAGACAAGCAGCAAGCCGATTCCGCCGCCGATCCATGCGCCGATAATCGGAAGCAGAGCCGTCAGGCCGGTCAGGACGCCGATGGTTGCGGCAAACGGGAATCCGAAAATTGTCAGTCCGACCGTACAGAGTGAACCGTTAATCAGGGCTTCGATGAATTGGCCGGTGAGGAAATTCGCAAAGGACTGATTGGTCATATGCAGAATCCGGAAAGTCTGCTTTTGATAGCGCTGCGGAACAAACAGCTCGATCATCTTGTGGAAAACATAGAGCACGCGTTCTTTTTGCAGCAGGATGTAGATTGCTATAATCACACCGAGCAGTAAATTGGTTGCAGCCGAGAGTACCGATGTGGTGGCCTGAAATGCTGTGCCGAGTACAGATTCAATTTTGATCTTTCCGTCTGCGAAATTGGTCAGATACTTGAACGCAGTTTCCCAGTCTACATCCAGTTCATGGTATTTGTCCACAATGAACTGCGGTGCATTCCAGGCTGTCAGCTTTGCATCAATGACGGCGGTCAGCTGCTCCTGACTGCTCGGTATCTTCTCAATCAAGGTGTTGATTGCGGTCGAGATCTGCGGAATAATCAAAAATATCAACATGGCGACCATTCCGGCCGCGACCAGAAGTGTGGAAAGGGCGCAGCAGACAGTACAAAGCTTGTTCACCCATGGCTTTTCTGAATCTGCCAGTTTGCGGAAGACCTTCCGGCGAAACAGCTTCATGACCAGATTGATGACAAATGCAATGCAGATTCCGTAGGCAACCGGCTCGATAATTGCAAAGATCCATGCAAATACACTGCGGATGGATTTGAAGTTTTGCAGAACCATATAGAGCACGATGCCGTATGTGACGAGCGCGAACATCCTTCTGTTTTTTTGTTTGTTATGCTTTTCCGTCATGAAAATTCCTCCGCTTTACTGACGTTCCTCCGTGCCGGAGTTTCCTGCGCGCCGATAGGCGGCCAAGTGCAGGAGCTCCTGTGAGCTCAGTGATGGATCGCCGTTTTCCGGCAGATGGTATTCACCGTCGGAAGTACGGTAGCGCGCCTTGACCGGATCGTCAAACTGCAGTCTGAATTCTTCGCAGATGCGCTTTTTCAGCTCTTTGTCCAGAACGGGGGCGCAGATTTCAACGCGCTTTTTCGTGTTGCGAGGCATAAAATCGGCTGAGCCGATATAAACCGTGCTTCTGCCCTCACTGCCGAAGATGTAGACTCTTGCGTGTTCGAGATATCTGCCGACAATGCTGCGCACTTCGATATTCTCGGTTTTCTCCGGAACGCGGGGAATCAGAGAACAGATGCCGCGGACCAGAAGCTCAATCCGGACGCCGGCACAGGAAGCTTCGACCAGCTTTTTCATAATGCCGCGGTCGCAAAGTCCGTTCATACGCAGTCCGATATAGCCTTCTTTTCCGTCCCGGACGGCTTCGATTTCCCTGTCAATCATCTGCATGACACGGGTACGGAAACCGAACGGTGCGACGAGCAGTTCCTTCTGCGGCTGCGGCAGTTCGTTGCGACGCAGTGCTTCAAACACCTGAAACGCATCTTCTCCGATCTGCGGATTGGCTGTCATGAGACTGTAATCTGTGTAAAGCGCAGCGGTTTTTTCATTGTAATTGCCGGTGCCGATCTGTGTAAACCGCTCGGTTTTGCCGCGGTATTTCCTTGTAATCAGCAGGAGCTTGGAATGCACCTTGTATTCTGACGGACCGTAGATGACCTGCACACCGGCGCGTTCGAGTGTTTTGGACCACTCGATATTGCCTTCCTCATCAAACCGCGCACGGAGTTCTGTCAGGGCCGTGACCTTTTTACCGTGACCGGCGGCTTCACACAGTGCGGCGATGACGCGGCTGTCGCGTGCCATCCGGTACAGTGTGATCGAAATATCCGTGACAGCGGGATCGTCTGCCGCTTCATCCAGCAGACGCAGAAACGGCCGGATGCTTTCGTAAGGATAATTCAGCAGGATGTCGTGTCTCCGAATCTGCGTAAACATCATGCGATGCTCGTCAATCATGCCGGATTTCTGAGGTACCATGCGCGTATAGCGCAGAGATGCGTCCGGTGCCAGTGTATGGCAGTCATATACAAAGGACAGATCCAGCGGGGCTTTGGCATAAAACACCTGCTGATCCTTGATGTCCAGTTTTTTGCAGAGATATGCAAGCGCAGGCTGATAGAATGTTTCGGAAAGCTCCATGCGCACAACTGGCAGACGCTTCCGTTCCTGAAGCATAATCTGCATATCCGTCCGGAAATCTCCTGTCCGGAGCGCACCGATATCTTCCGGTGCGATGCTCGCGGAGCGCGTGACACGCAGAATGGTCCGGTCGATGACGCGGGAATTGGCAAAAGCGGTATGGGCAAAGGCGAGGACCACATCCTCTGCCAGAATGAATCTTCCGCCGGAGCCAAGACGGATGATGCGCTGGCACTGATCCGATACGGGCAGGATGCCCATGCGGATGCCGGATTTAGATTCCAGACGCAGCACGATATACAGAACCCGGTCGCGCAGGAACGGGAACGGTTTGCCTTTGTCGATTACCACAGGCATGGACAGCGGGCGAATCTCACGCTTGAACCACTCCGCAAGGATGCGCTGCTCCTCTTCCGTCGCCGAACGCATGGTGATCTGCTCCATTCCGTATGCGCGCAGCTCACCCATGATCGTATGATATGCCGTATCTCTTGCGGGAGCAAGGGCACGGACCTGATCGAATACGGCATCCAGCTGCTTTTGCGGTGTCATATCCGTCAGAGGATCTGTCTGTTTTGCATCTTCGGAACGGTCACGCAGGAGCTTGCCGACACGAACCCGGAAGAATTCATCGAGATTATTCTGAAAGATGGCTGTGAAATTCAGACGCTCCAGCAGGGGCGTGGCAGTACACTGCGCTTCTTCCAACACACGCGCATTAAAGCGCAGCCATGAGAGCTCACGGTTTTCAAAGCATGAATTTTTCAAAGAAAACACCTCAGTTCAAAGTGTAATCGGGGTATAACTACATTATACCGTTTTTTTTGCTTTGCGTCAAGCCCCGGAACAAAAAGCAGAGCCTTCCGGTGCGGGAAGACTCTGTTTCCGGTTATACTTGGGAGTGGGTGTCCAGCCAGTCGATCACATCGTCAACCGTTGTGAAGCAGAGGCCGGTGCAGGTATCAGCACAGCCGTAATAAATTGCAATGCGTCCGGTATCGGCATCGACGAGGTTCGCGCATGGGAATGTGACATTCGGGACATCGCCCACACATTCATACGATGTCTGCGGACTGATGAGATACTCTTTTCCGCGGCGCAGGACTTTCCACGGCTCATCGCGGTCGAGCAGTGCGGCCGAAAAGCTGTAAACATAGCCGTTGCAGGAGGTCAGTACCCCGTGATAGAAGAGCAGCCAGCCACGTTCTGTTTCAATCGGAACCGGGCCGGCGCCGATCTTTGTGGATTCCCACGGCATGGACGGGCTCATGACATGGCGGTGCTTTCCCCAGTAGATCAAATCCGGAGACTGCGAGATATAGATATCTCCGAACGGCGTATGACCGTTGTCTGAGGGACGATTCAGCATCATGTAGTTTCCGCCGATTCTACGCGGAAACAGGACGCCATTGCGGTTAAACGGCAGAAAGGCATTTTCTGTCTGGTAAAACTTTTGAAAGTCATAGGTATATGCGATGCCGATGGTCGGTTTCCAGCCGTAGGCATTGCACCATGTCACATAATACCGGTCTTCAATCCGGACAACGCGGGGATCATATCCGTACTGGAAATCCTGAATTTCCGGATCTGTCTTCTGAAAGACAATGCGTTCTTCCGAAATGTCCCAGTGCAGCCCGTCCCCGGAAAAGCCGGCGTGCAGCTCCATGTTCCGGGCTTTGTCATCCACACGGAACACACCGGCAAAGCCGTCCTCATACGGAACGACTGCGCTGTTGAAGATGCTGTTGGACATTTTGAGATGATCTCTGCGGATCACAGGGTTTTCACTGTAACGCCAGACGATGTCCTGACAGCCGGCAGGACGCTCCTGCCACGGGAGAATGGGTATAGATACCCCCTCAATCACTTTTACTTTCATGGTAACCTTCCGCCTTTCTCTGTCCTCGCATACACGAGTATAGTCATATTATACCACAGAGGAGGGGCGTTTTCAATAGATTATTGGCAAAGTGACAGAAAATCATTCAGGTTAAAAGCAAGGTCTGAGTTGTATAGATTATACAAATCATTACTTGAATAATAACGGTCCGAGAAGCTTCCGTCCGGATTCATGATGTATTCTCCGTACCATAGGCCGTAGAAAGACCAGACAGACCGGTCAATCGAAAGCATTTTCAGATCGGGCGGCGCACTGCATTCACTGAGGGCAAGCATTTTTTGTCCGTCCGTTATCCGGGCAAGGGAAACGAACTGCTCATAGCGGCTGCCGTAGCTGTGCTCCGGTTTTAAGTAGATATCAACCGATGCAATATCATAAGTGTCATCCGGGACACAGTATTCGGAGCTTTGCGCGTTCCAGATCCAGATCAGGTTATGAAGCTGATGATAGGAGGTCAGACGCTGATACAGCAGCTCCCAGAGCCGCACATAATAGGTAGGTCCTGCGGAACCCCACCAGTACCATTCACCGCCGGCTTCATGCAGCGGACGCCAGAGCACCGGAATGTCCATATCGGCAAATTTCCGGAGGCTTTCGGCAATCGAGTCAATGTCCTTCACCAGCTCCAGCGAGCCCTTCGGCAGATCGAGCTTGCGGATGGCTGTCTGAATCTCATCCTGAGACATTCCGGCCAGTCTGGAGGGATCCACATTGAACAGTGCCGCTTCCAGGTCAAACTCGGTATCATTTGTATAGACTGAGTCTGAACCGGGCGCCTTCCACTGCCACATCAGCCCGACAACACCGTTTAAGTAGACATTCCAGTCAATCGCTGATTCGATCTGCGCCGGATCACGGTCGGTTCCCAGCTCACTGAACCGGATAACCGGCAGCTGGCCGGTAAGGCTGTATATGATGCCGAGCTCCCGGTTGGCGGAGTCGGAAACATACTGTCCCGTCAGCATCCGCTCGCCCCAGTGATCGCGCAGAAACTCGTAGAGCTTTTTGGCGGCATCAGAGGCATCGGCATCGCAGGGCGTTTCCGGAATGTCAAATCTCGTATCGTCAAGAGAGGTATCGCTGCTCAGCTCGATGTAATCGCATTCCAAATGACCGTATTCGGTGTCCAGCGCTACAGTTGTTTTTCCCTTTTCCAGAAACAGCCCGTAAAAGGTGACACGGGTAAAGGTCTTTCCGGCCTCAAGCGAAAACGGTGATACCAGTGCATCATTGATTCTCACGGCTCCGTTTCCGCCGTAATCGGAGCCGAGACAGATCGTCAGAGAATAGTGCTGCGTATACGGCACATGAATCGGAATAGTCAGCGCGGATTTGGTGTGCTCCGGCAGTTTGCCGAGATAACCGATGCCGGAATATCCGGGACGGTCGCGCAGGATTTCAACCCCCTTCGGAATCTTGACTGTTTCCGCTTCGACGCTCCAGCTGGCATATTCCGCTTCAATTTCCGGGAGTGCCGGGATGTAATGCGAAGGCTCCAGTTCATCCTCCTGATAGGTCTTTTCGCGGACGCCGGCTGTAATCATCCGGAGATAGGAATCTCGCTGTGAAATCGTGGATTTCTGTCCGGAACGGCAGGACGGAATCAGAAACATTCCGATTGCCAGTGCATACAGCAGAACGACCAGCAAAACATAACGCGTCATCCATGTCACGCGGGAACGCTTCATTCTGCAATCAGATGAAACACACCGCTGCGAACAGCAGGAAACTTCATGAAACCGTCCGCCTCCTTTCTGAAAAATGTTGAGATCGTACCGCATTATGCGGCGTCGTCCAGTTTGTCTCCCTGAATCATAGAGAGCATTTTGCTCTGTGCATCGAGCAGTTGGGTATCTTCCTCTGTTTCCGGATCGTTGACGGAGAGAATATCCGGTTCCAGTCCGACGCCGTGATAGCAGGGCGTCTTCCCTGTGGCATAGGTCGCCGTAGTCAGCGTGACACCGCCGCTCGAAAGATCAAAGCTTGTCTGCATAATGCCCTTGCCGAAGGTCTTTTCGCCGACCAATACCGCGCCGCCGTAATCCCGCATAATGCAGGCAAAGAGTTCGGAGGCACTGGCAGAGTAGCCGTTGACCAGCACGACATACGGCAGATCAATGCAGTTGCTGTCTGATTTGAGAATCGTCGTCGCGTTTCCTTCCCGGTCATATGAGAACGCCAGATCTCCTTCGGGCAGAAGCGGATCGGCAATCGCTTCCAGCGCGGACAGCATTCCGCCGCCGTTGTCCCGCACATCAAAAATGAAGCCCTCTGCGCCTTTTCCGCGCAGATCGTGCAGGACAGTTTCAAACTGCTGCACGGTAACCGTGCGGAATTTGGAAATCCGGATGTATCCGATCCGGTGCTCCAGCATTTCGCCGGTGACGGTTACTTCGTCGATTCTGGACCTCGTCAGGGTATAATCTTTGTCGGTGTCCGAGGTTTTGCTCCGGATCCGGATGTCTACCGTCGTATCCACTTCGCCGGCGATTGCGGTCAGAGCTTCTTCATAATGCTCCGCAACGGCAATGCGGTTGACGGAAATGATCCTGTCACCGGCGACGATCCCCGCCTTCTCAGCAGCACCGCCCTCTGAAACCGCAACGATCAGCGCTTCATTTTCTTCCGTTTTCTGCACAGTGACACCGATGCCGGTGTATACGCCGGTGTTGCTGTCTTCAAAGGATGCCATATCCTTTTCAGGACGGTACTGGCTGTAACGGTCACCGAGTCCAGCCACATATCCTGCGAGCATTCCGTCCATGATGTCTTCTTCCGGCAGATCGGTGTAATACTCACGCTGTACCAGTGCATCCAGTTCTTCCAGCCGCTCATATTTTCCTGAGAGGCGTTCTACCTCCCGCAGCTTGCGGTTGAACTGATTCCTGCTGAAGGATAAAGTCAGAATAAAGGTGACTGCGGCGGTCAGTGCCATCAGACTGACTGTCATGCTCAGGCTGATTTTCTTATTCAAGGCGGTCCGTCCTTTCAGGTTTTTCTGCACCAAAACGGCAAGAAGCGTACTTCCTGCCGTTTTGTAAATTTTTGGTTTTAAGAGATGCCGAGATACGGCTTCGGATCGACAAATGTGCCGTTCACGATGACGCTGAAATGCAGGTGATATCCGCCGCCGCCGCTGCTGACGATATTGCCGGTAGCGCCGATCTTTCCGACCTGTGTGCCGGTACTGACCGACTGACCGACCGATACAGTAATTGCGGCCAGATGCGCATACAGGGTTTGCAGACCGTTTCCGTGGTCAATCATGACATAGTTTCCGTATCCGCCGTTGCATTTGCAGGCAGTACCATAGTCGTGTGTACAGCCGCCCTTGACTCTGCTGACGGTGCCGGCTGCTGCGGCACAGGCAGGCTGATAGTGAATTCCCGCGCCCGCAATGTCGATGCCTTTATGGTAGCTTTTGCCGTTAAATCTCCATCCGAAACCGCTGGAAATATGGTAGAAGCCCGGTGCAGGCCATGACAGCTTGCCGTTGTAAACAGGCGGCGGCGTATATTTGGTGGTAGATGTGGAGGTGACGGTCGTTTTCTTTGTGGTTTTGGCTGTTGTGACCGTCTGACCGTTCGCATCGGTGACCGGTGCAGCTGTAGTACGCGCTGCTTCGCGGGATTCCTCCTTTGAAACCGATACCGACTGAGATTCCGAGACACGGCGGCGGGATTCTTCCTCCCTGCGGCGTCTTTCTTCTTCCTCTCTGCGGCGGCGTTCCTCTTCCGCTTTTCGTGCGGCTTCGAGAATCAGCTGTTCTTCTTCCGCTTCAAGAGCATCCAGCTCACTCTGGAATTCGCTCAGATCGCCGTTTGCCTGAAGCTGCTGCTGCTGCAAATCGGACTTTGCTTCGTCCGTCTTCGCATAAGCGTCATCCAGTTCTTCCCGGGATTCGTTGAATTCCTTGAGCAGCGTTTCCATTTCGGTCTGCTTCAGGGACAGCGCCTGCAATTTGGTATTGAGCTCCTGTTTATCGGTTTCCAGCTTGCGCAGGCCGTTTTTCAGGTTGTCGATCATTTCATTGTCGTGCTTTGCGATGCGGTTGATTAACTCGACCTTTGCAAGCACATCATAGAAGTCTGACGCACCGAGCAAAGCGGACAGCATTCCTTCATTGCCCTGCATATACATGGACCGGATGCGGCCTTTGAATGTCTGTAAGCCCTGATCGACGGCAATCTGCTGCTCCTCAATTTCTGTCTGGAGATTCATGACCTCCGCGCTCTTTTCCTCCATGTCTGCATTCAGAGCCTGCAGTTCGGAGTCAATGAGCGTCAGCTTGCCGTTAATCAGTGCAATTTGCTCCTGCAGCGCAGTCTGATACTGTTCTGCATTGGAAATGTCACGGGAGAGACTGTCAATTTCGCTTCGTTTCTTTTCAATTTCTGCTTGCTTTGCTTTCTTTTCCGCTTCGACCTCTGCGATGGTCTTTGCCAGCACATCGTCACCGGAAAAGAACCCGGAATCACGAAGAATCGTACCTGTTGTCAGGCAGACCGCAATCGTGACAGCGGTGAATTTCATCAGAAACCGTTTCAAAACAAGTGCCTCCTTTTACAAGTTTGCAGCACGGTATTTCAGGTGGACACGGGTGGAAAGGACACTGCCGATTGCACCGATCAGTGCGCCGCCCAGAACATACGCAAGCGTGACGGGAATCGCAATCTTCTCGTAGGGGAGAATGCTGCCGAGACCGAAGGTGCGCAGCATATCAAAGTTGTTCAGTGTCTTGATGAGATTGCTGTAAATCAGCCATGTGACAAGTGTTGCCACAGCTCCGGCGAGGAATCCGTTGACCATACCTTCGATAAAGAACGGGAACCGGATAAAGTTTTTGGTGGCACCGACGCTCTGCATGATGCTGATTTCCCGGCGCCGCGCAAACACGCTGGCTCTCGTCGTGTTGGAGATAATGACCATCGAGACGACAAGCATCGCAATGATAATCGCCGTTGCAACGAGCGTGACCAGTCTTCTGGTCTGTGTCAGGAATTTGACAAAGGTGTCCGGCGAGCTGATGCGGTCCACATTCGGAATGGCGGAAGCAGATGTGACCGTATCCTTCATATGGGAGATGTCCGTCACACGGATGCGGAAGGCATCGGGCAGGGGATTGTCGTCCTCAAGAGAGTCAAACAGCTCTTCGGCGTCAGCCATTTTCTTTTTGAGATCCTCAAATGCCTGCTCTCTCGAATAGAATTCGACATAGTTGACATTCGGCAGCGCTCTTAATTGGGAATCAATCTCATCCACACAGGACTGCGGCACATCGTCGTTGAGATAAATAATGACCTCGTTCTTCTGCTCAATCTCACCGATGATTGCGTTGATGTTGATGTAAAACAGAACCGACAGGCCGACCAGCAGCAGGCTGACCAGCAATACGCAGAAGGATGCAAATGCCATGACGCGGTTTTTCCAGACATTATCAAAGCCCTGTTTTACCAGATAGCGAAAACTACTCAGCTTCAATTGTCTGTACCTCCCGTTTCTGCGGTTGTCTCCGGAGCCTCGGATGCTGCTTCCGTTTCCGGCGTCAGCACAGACGGATCCGTTGTGTATTCCACTGCGGTTTCATCGAATTCAGCAGGATATTCCGCATCAATTCCTTCTAAATACTCGGCTTCCGCACCTTCGATGACCTCGTCGAATACGACTTCGCCCTGGTCGATGTTGATGATTCGGCCGCCGAAATGGCGTACCATTTCATGTGCGTGCGTCACCATCAGAACCGTCGTGCCGCAGGCATTGATGCCCTGCAGCAGCTCCACCAGCTCGTAGGCCAGCTCCGGATCGACATTGCCGGTCGGTTCGTCTGCAATCAGGAGCGCCGGCTCATTGACCAGTGCTCTGGCCAGCGCACAGCGCTGCTGCTCGCCGCCGGAAAGCTCGCTCGGATAGCAGTCTGCTTTATCCGTCAGGCCGACCAGCGACATCACATACGGGACACGCTTGCGGATCAGCTTGGTCGGTGCGTCAATGACGCGCAGGACAAACGCAATGTTTTCATAGACCGTCATGGTGTCAATCAGGCGGTAATCCTGAAACACGACGCCGATGGTTCTCCGGAACTCCGGAACCTTGCGCTTTCTCAGCTTGTGCAGACTGTAGCCGTTGACATATACTTCGCCGCTGTTTGCGTCAAGCTCCTTGAGCAGAAGCTTGATCAGCGTACTTTTTCCGGCGCCCGATCTTCCGATGACAAATGCAAATTCGCCGTCATTGATCGTCAGGTTGAAGTCAGACAGTGCTTCTACGCCAGTGCTTCCGTATGTCACGGAAACATTTTTCAGTTCTACCAAAGAATAATCCTCCTTTTGGACATTCAGCAGCAGGGGAGTGTTTTCATCAGATTCTGCTGATGGATTCCCTATCTTTTGAAATCTTCGGGACGGAAAAATTTTACTCAAAATAAGAGAGTGCCAAACGAAAACCATCGTTCAGCACTCCCCATGCATCTGCGATTCAACGGATATTACACATCTAAATTGTGCCGGATGCAATCAGAATTTCATCGGGCTTGCCGAAAGATACTTCTTGACCATCAGCGCAATCTTGAAAATGATCGCGTGATCGAATTCGCGTAAATCCAGACCGGTCAGCTTCTTGATCTTCTCAAGACGGTAAACCAGTGTATTACGGTGGACAAACAGCTTACGGGAGGTTTCGGAAACATTCAGGTTGTTCTCGAAGAAGCGCTGAATGGTGAACAGCGTTTCGTGATCGAGGCTCTCGATGCTGCCGCGCTTAAAGACCTCGTGCAGGAAGGTTTCGCAGAGGGTGGTCGGCAGATGGTAAATCAGACGGGCAATGCCGAGATTGTCGTAGCTGACGATGACCTTGTCGGTGTCAAACACCTTGCCGACTTCCAGTGCCATCTGTGCTTCCTTAAAGGAGCGCGCCAGATCCTTCACGCCGACAACGCTGGTGCCGATGCCGACATTAACACGGGTATAGAATTCGCTTGAAAGGGTATCTGCGATCGAACGGGCAAGCTTTTCAAGATCCTTGCTCTCGACCGTAGACTTGATTTCTTTGACAAGCACAATGTCAGTCTCTGTGATATTGAACACAAAGTCCTTGCTCTTGTCCGGGAAGAGGTTCTGGATGACATCGTATGCCGAGATGTCATTTGCAGAAACAATGCGGATGAGGAACACGACACGGCTGATTTCTGCATTGAAATGCAGCTCTCTTGCCTTTACAACAATATCACCGGGGAGAACATTGTCAAGGACAACATTTTTGATGAAATTGTTTCTGTCGTATTTCTCGTCATAATACTGCTTGATGCTCGCCATGGAAATCGCAAGGATGTCGGCATACTTCGCGGCCGTTTCATCCGTGCCCTCCACAAACACCGCATATTCCGGGGCGGAGCGCACACCGAACGGCTTGTAGGTAAAACCGTCGCGGATGAACAGATCTCCCGATTCGTTCATATCCATGGAAACAAATTCATTTGTGGTGCCGACACGGCTCGGATCGCTGCACGCGATGATCGTTGCGGTTTCATCGACCACGCCGATGGTCAGATGAATGGTGTCGTGCATCTGGACAACAAGTCCCTGAAAAGGTCTGTTAGACATAATCAATATCCCTTCGCTTTCTTCATGATTTTGATTGCCGAACAGCAAACGAGATGCTTCAATCAGAACAGCGGGAAAATGACTGTCCGTCATCCCGAAACTATTACAGATTGTAACACATTTCCCTTGCTGAATTGTTGACAAACCGTGAACTGAATGTTAATATTCCGTGAACTTCGGATTTTTTTCAACTTTTGTTGTAAAAAACACCGAAAATTGATACCGTTTTGACGGAGAATACAGCCGATAGATTACAAAAAGGTTACATTTTCTCCGGTGCCGTGACTTTCAGCATGGTGAGAACATTGCCGAGCACCTGTCTGGTTGCCTCACACAGCATCAGGCGCGCATCACGGAGCTGTTCGGATTCTGCGTCGCGCACCTTGCAGGCATCGTAGAACTTGTGGAAGCAGGCTGCGAGATCGACAGAATATTTTGTCAGTCTGGACGGATCAAGCTGGTTTGCCGCAGCGTCAATTTCGGCCGGCAGCATCGCAAGCTGACGGATCAGGACGCGCTCGGCGGTTGTATCAAGCAGCTGAAGCGCTGCCCGGTCAGCAGGCGGAACCGTTACGCCGCCGTCTGCCAGATTCTTGATCAAGCTGCAGATTCTGGCGTGCGCATACTGCACATAGTAAACCGGATTGGAAGACGACTTCTCCACTGCTAGATCGAGGTCAAATTCAAAATGGGAATTGGCTTCGCGCAGATTGAAGAAGAATCTTGCGGCATCGACCGGAATGTCCTCCAAAAGCGTTACGAGCGTCAGCGCCTTTCCGCTTCGCTTCGACTGTTTGACAGGCTTTCCGTCCCGCATGACAGCGACCATCTGCATCAGCACGACCGTCAGGCGGGATGCGTCCACGCCGAGCGCTGTCAGTGCAGCCTTCAGGCGGGGGACATATCCGTGGTGGTCTGCGCCGAGAATGTCAATGGCGCGGTCAAAGCCTCTGGTGACGAGCTTGTTGTAGTGATACGCGATATCCGGGACAACATAGGTCGGAATGCCGTTGGAACGGACAATGACGAAATCCTTGTCCGCGCCGAGCTCCTGAGCCTTAAACCAGAGCGCACCGTCACTTTCATAGGTATAACCGCTGTCCTTGAGCTGCTGAATGATCTTCTGAACGCTGCCGTCTGCATGGAGCCGGCTCTCCGGGAACCATGTGTCATAACGGATCCGGTACTGTGCGAGGTCGTCCTCCAGTCCCTGAATATTCTTCGGAAGTGCAAATGCAACCAGCGCTTTGCGGCGTTCCTCATCCGGTGCATTCAGGAATTCGTCGCCGTGCAGATCGTAGAAGTTTTTCGCGTGGGCAATGATGTCCTGTCCGAGGTAGACATCCTCCGGCATCGGGAATTCACCGGATTTTCCGTCTTCCCCGTAGATCATTTTGCAAACCTGCTCGGTGTCGGCGGCCGCCTTGCAGACAGCCTGTCCTGCTTCGGAGCAGATTTGCTGGTAGCGCAGGGAAAGGGATTTTCCGAATTTTTCAATCTGATTGCCGGCGTCATTGATATAAAATTCGCGCTCTGCCTGATAACCGGCCGCCTGCAGCACGGATGCAAGACAGTCGCCGATCGCACCACCGCGGGCATTTCCGACATGCATCGGACCGGTCGGGTTTGCGGAAACGAATTCCACCAGAACACGCTTTCCTGCGCCGGAATCGGTTTTGCCGTACATTTCCTTCTCTGCAATGACGCTGCGGACGACATCGCCGTACCAGCGCTGACCGAGATAAAAGTTCATGAATCCCGGACCGGCGATCTCCACCTTATCAAAAGGGGAATCATCCAGAATCAGCGCCGACTGGATCAGCTCCGCAATTTTACGCGGAGGCATCCGCAGCGGCCTTGCACAGACCATCGCAATATTGGCGGCAAAATCACCGTGTGCGTGGTCGGCAGGGATTTCGACGGTAAAGTCCGGCAGCGGTTCTGCCGGAATCAAACTGTCTGCAACGAGTCTTCCGAGTGCTTCCAGAATCAGGCTTCTGACCTGATCTGACGCGGAAGCAATATGATTCATGTGCAGCACTCCTTTCTGTTGAACAGCTGTAAGATGCAGCCGTTGATTTACATTTCTGTGCGGAACCGTTCCACTCTCAGCTCGAGAAGATTCTCTGTATTGAAATCGTTGCGGTTGATTTCAAGCAGATAGTGAAGATTCAGCGTTCCGCCGTCCGCATTCAGCGCGGACCGGACTTCTATCGCGGAAAGCAGCATATCCATTGAGCCGACCACTGTGCGGTAGACAGCCTCATGCGATTTGCCTGTTTCCAGCACCATTCTGGACTCCGTAAAGCCGGTCTTCTGCACTGTCACCAGCCCGTCTCCGATCACCGTAATAAGCGTGACGCCGCTGACAGAAGCATCATCGTCCAGCTCCGGATAGATGATCTGAATTCTGTCCGGATGATAGAGATAAATGCCTTTGCAGTTCAGCTCGGTTTCATCGGTGTCGTCATCGGAACGCTGGATGCTGCGGATATATATGAAAGCATTTTCATGCTTTTTGCTGTATTTCATGTTGTTTCTGGGCTCCTTTGACCGTTCAGAATACGCTGTTGTCGTGTTCCACGGCCTGCTCAATCAGTTTCCGGATCAGATACGGATACCGCATTCCGAGATCTGCCATCAGCTTCGGATAGGATGCGCCCTCGGAAAGAACCGGCATCGTGTTGACCTCACCGATCAGCACGCCCTCTTTATCTGTATAGTATAGATCCAGCAGCGCAAGTCCCTTGCAGCCGAGCGTCAGGTATGCGGCAATCGCGGTTTCACGCATAATTTTCATCATCGTTTCATCGAGATCGGCAGGAATCGTAAGGGTGCGCTTGCCGTCCGCAGTCACCATTTCGCCGACAAAAGAGGCAAACGGGTGGTCATAGCCGAAGACGCCGACGCGGAATTCCTTTCCGGTGATATATTCCTCGATCAAAACGGTGCTGTCCCGCGTGAATGCAAGCTTCACCGCTGCCGACAGCTCAGAGCGGCTGCGCGCAACACGGGAAGCGACCGAAGAATCAGAACCGGCCGGTTTGATATAGAGCGGGTAGTCCAGGGCATCTTCAATCTTGTCGTACTCACGCTCCAGGTGGCTGAGGCTTCGCTGTGTGACAGAAACCCATTTGGGCGTTCTGAGATTTGCGTCGTTCAGAAGGCGGTGTGTGTAGACCTTGCTCCGGCAAACAGCAGAGCCTAAAATCCCGTTTCCGACATAGGGAATCTGCGTGAGCGCAAAGAGCCCCTGCACGGCGCCGTCCTCACCGAACTGACCGTGCAGCAGGGAGAATATCACATCAATCCGTTTCAGCGTGTATTCCGAATCCTCTAAAATCAGAATGCCGCGGTGTGCGGGATCCGGAGAGAGAATTGCCGGGGAACAGTCCGGGTTTTCATCCCAGGTGTCTTCCGCAATCTCAGAAAGATCGCCGGGGAAATAAAGCCAGCGGCCCTTTCGGCTGATTCCGATCGGTACAAACTCATACTGATCCGCCGGAAGCGCATTGAGTACAGCGACTGCCGACCGTCTGGATTCATCGTATTCATTGGAGGTTCCGCCGAACAGAATCAGGATTTTCAGTCTTGCCATGGATGTGAAGCTCCCTTCGATGCCTTCGCTCTTCCTGCGCTGCACCTCGGCATTTTGACGAATTGGTCATTTTGCCATTTGTGCATTATTCCGGAATGTCCGCCGAAATTTGCGCAATCTGTGCGGAAAAGCGAAAAAAGTGCGTGAAATCGAAAAACAGCAGTTTTGAAGTCCTCAAAACTGACCACTCCTATTTTAGCATACTTCACAAAAAAATGCAAGCCTTTTTTTGCATTTTCACAGAAAAAATTTTCAGAAACATGGTGAAGTGCAAAAAACAGGGGAAAGTCCTTGCTCTTTTTCACAAATCGAACCGTATTTGCCTTTCTCACAATTTTTCGCGTGACAATTTCGGCGGAATCTGCTATAATAAAGGTATCATTCAAAAACGGAGGATTCCGAAATGACCATTTTGGAACAGCTCGCAGCGGAATTTAAGCTGCGGCAGGAGCAGGTCGATCACGCAGTTGCGCTGATTGACGACGGGAAGACCATTCCGTTCATCGCACGGTACCGCAAGGAGCAGACCGGTTCTATGGACGACCAGACGCTTCATGCGCTGAATGACCGTCTGAACTATCTCAGAAAGCTGGACGAGCGCAGACAGGAGGTGTCTGCGGCAATTGAAGCACTCGGCAAAATGACGCCTGAACTGTCCGAAAGCCTCAGCGTGGCTCAGACGCTTGTGGAGGTTGAGGATATTTACCGGCCCTATAAACAGAAACGGAAGACCAAGGCTTCCGTTGCAAAGGCGCGCGGACTGGAACCGCTTGCACTGTGCATCATGGAGCAGCGGCGCGACTGTAATCCGGAAGCTGAGGCAAGCGCATACATCAATGAGGAACTGGAGGTGCCCGATACTGAGGCGGCGCTTTCCGGGGCTTTCGACATTCTGGTGGAAATGATTACCGATGATGCAGATCTGCGAAAGCGTCTGCGGAATGTGCTGACGCTGCGCGGAACGCTTCAGACAAAGGCGGTCGATCCGGAAACTGACAGCGTGTACCGCGATTACTACGATTATCAGGAAGCCGTGACCAAGGCTGCAAAGCATCGTATTCTTGCGATCAACCGCGGCGAGAAGGAGAACTTTCTCAAGGTCGGCATCGTTTTGCCGGAGGGGCTCGGTGAACAGCTCGTCACCCGCACTTATGTCAAAAATGACAGCCTGTGCGGAAAAATGGTTGAAGCCGCTGCCGTGGAGGGCCTGAAAAAGTCTCTGCTGCCGGCAGTTCAGCGCGAGGTGCGTGCAGAGCTGACCGATCAGGCGTCCGAGCAGGCCATTACTGTGTTTGCCTCGAACCTCAGACAGCTTCTTTTGCAGCCGCCGCTGCGCGGTGCCGTAACACTCGGACTGGATCCCGGCTACCGGACCGGCTGTAAAATCGCTGTCGTGGACGAAACCGGAAAGGTGCTGGCGACCGATGTGGTCTACATCACGGCGGCATCCGCACACATGGTCGAGGAGGGTAAGCGCAAGCTCCGCACGCTGATTGCAAAATACAGCGTTACGGCAATCGCAATCGGAAACGGCACGGCCTCCCGCGAGTCGGAGCAGATCGTCGCGGAAATCCTGCGGGAAATGACAGGGCAGGGGACGGCCTATGCCATCGTCAGCGAGGCCGGCGCTTCGGTTTACTCTGCTTCCAAGCTCGCGGCAGAAGAATTCCCGGACTATGATGTTGCACTTCGCAGTGCGGTTTCCATTGCACGGAGATTGCAGGATCCGCTGGCCGAGCTGGTCAAAATTGAGCCGAAGGCAATCGGTGTCGGCGAATATCAGCACGATATGCCGCCTGCGCGTCTGAACGAATCGCTGAACGGCGTGGTCGAGGACTGCGTGAATGCGGTCGGCGTCGATCTCAACACGGCGTCCGGCTCGCTCCTCTCTTATGTATCCGGCATTCACAGCGGCATTGCGCACAACATTGTCGCGTACCGTGAGGAAAACGGCGCTTTCACAAGCAGAAAACAGCTCATGAAGGTTCCGAAGCTCGGTGCCAAGGCGTATGAGCTGTGCGCGGGCTTCCTGCGTGTCCGGAATGCGAAGAATCCGCTTGACAATACCGGTGTGCATCCGGAAAGCTACGCGGCGGCAGAGCAGCTTCTTTCCGCCTGCGGCTGCAAGCTGACAGATATCGGCGGCGATCTGCAGCCGCTCAGCGATACCGTCGCATCGAGAGGTTATCCGGCGCTGAGCAAGGAACTCGGCATCGGCGAGCCGACGCTCCGCGACATCGTCAAGGAGCTGCAGAAGCCCGGACGCGATCCGCGTGACGAGCTGCCGAAGCCTTTGATGCGCAGCGGCGACATCATGACGCTCGAAGACCTGAAGCCGGATATGGAACTGGTCGGGACTGTGCGGAATATCATTGATTTCGGCGCGTTTGTTGATATCGGCGTCCATGAGGACGGACTAGTTCACATCTCGCAGCTCTCCAACAAGTTTGTCAAGCACCCGCTCGACGCGGTCAAGGTCGGGCAGATCGTCCGCGTGAAGATCATGTCGGTGGATGTGAAGCGTAAGCGCATCAGCCTGACGATGAAGGGCGTTTCGCAGGATAACCTGTTCTGATTTTACTGAAAATGACAGCCGGTATCCTTTGGCGGGGGTACCGGCTGTGCTATTATTCAGTATAATATGGTGTACCATAAGCACAATATGAAAGAATTTTGATAAAATTACACTCTCCATATCATACAAGTAAACTATAACATAATAACAATTAAAAAGATATGTTTTTACAAGTCTTAAAATTATATTATTTTGTATATGTTTTGCTATTTGTAATATATGGTTCACCAAAAGTAATAGTAGATAACTCATCAAGGAATGAATCCATATAATCATCATTCTTATAAACACCATAAGAGTGTAGAAGTGTTTTAACAGCAGGATGATCTTTATATTTTTTTGGAATAGTTAATTGGCTCAAAGTCCCTTTATTACCTGAATCTACAATTTTATTTAATAGTACAGCCAAGTCATGGTTTAAGGTATATTGCGTAAAGTCAACACTTGTTCCAAGTGTAGTTATTATATATTTATACTTAGAACAAAATTCCTTTCCGCGTTCCAACGTACCTTTTCCAAAACGTACAATATCACCAAAACTATTCTTATCAAACAATTCAATATAATCCGAATTTAACAAATAAAATAAGATTTGAGATTCAGTTCCGCCACCTGTTTGACCATATGAAAACCTTACTCCACTATAAAGCAATTTGCCAGGAACATATCCTAGATCAATATTTAATTGATATACAAACGAACCAAACGCCCATCTCTCTGTAAGCACTTCACTCAATTTATATCCGTCTATTTCAGGCTCACTACCATTATTTTTCTTTGTAGTAGTTGTTGTAGTAGTCTTATTAGTTGTAATTGTACCTCTAGTAGTATTAGTTGTTACTTTAGGAGTAGTTTTACTTGTAGCAGTCTGGCTTGTGCCTGCTGCCGTCGTGTTCCGCGCTTCCGCAGAGCCGGCGTTGCGCTGTGTTCCGGTATTGGCAGGGGAGCCGGAAACGGAGTTGTCTGCCGCGGCAGTTGTGCGTTCTGTTTCCGTCGGGACGGTTGTTTCGTTGTTCTGTGCTTCCGCTGTGCTGTCGGGCTTTGCTTCCACGGTGCGGGTTACATCAGCGGATTCGGTTGATTCGGCGGTTTGGGTGACGGATGCGCTGCTGCGTTCGGTGATGTCAGCAGGTTCGGGCGCGGAACAGCCGCAGCCGGTCAGCAGGATTGTCACGGCGAGTAATAAGGCAATTTGTTTCACGGGCAACCATTCCTTTCTTTCTGATTTCGTTTTAATTTTATCACGCTTTCCGTGATTTGTCAATATGACAAAACGAAATTGCCGGTATCCTTTGGCTGGGATACCGGCTGTATTTTAATATTCGCGTTCTGCTTCCTGCTCCTTGACCGCATCCCAGAGCCGTTCCGCCAGCTCCGAACGGAACAGGGGAGAGGCCATATAGCGGACATTGGTCATCGAAGCATCCGGAACGGCGTGCGGTTCCGGCGGCTGATTCTTGAGAATCAGCACGGGAATCTCCGGCGCCAGCGCATGAAGCTCTGCAAGGCAGGGACGCCGGTCGGCGTTCAGCTCTGACTGCCGCACAAGGATCAGAGCACAGGGATTTTGCTCTGCCGCCGCTGCGCGCAGATTGGAACAGAGATTTTCGTAGTTTGCCTGCCACTCGATGCACATACCGGTTTCCCGCAGCATTTCCATCGTCGCCATCGCGGAACGCTGGTGGGAATCCCAGACAAAGGCACGCTTCTGATACCAGTGAACATGAGGAAATACGATTGCCGACGGGATATATTCCAACGGCAGACGCAGAATCACGGCAGTTGCCCCCTCCGGCAGACGGATACACTTTAATTCGCCGCGAAGCATCTCGATCAGACGCTTGCTGAAATACAGCGTTTGCTGTGTAATGCTCTGTCCGTCCGTGAGCGCATCCTGAATCGAGCGAAGCGAATCGCCAGCCTGAGAGTACGGATCAGACAGAAGCTCCTGAATTTTATCTGCCGAGCTGCTGTCCGTCGTAATCAGTGAAAATTCATAGATCGCACTGTTGGCGTGAGTTGCATCGGGGTGCTGAGAAAGCTGGAGCGTCAGCGCAGCCCCGTCCGGCAAGGACCGGATCACACTGACAAAGAGCGTTTCCATGAGCTCCGTCAGGCGTCTGCCGTCAGAACGCACGGTTTCCTCGGTGACATGGTTTGTAAACGCGACAGTACGGAGCTTTTTTCCGTAGAACACCGCCGCGGAGTTCTCCTTCATCTGCTGCAGCATACGGGGAAGCTTGACCGGCTCCTGTAAAAGCGGCAGCATATTGTTTTCCAGCAGCAGAATATCCTTTGTGGTCTTGGTCATCTGGCTGATCTGCTCATAGGCAGTTTGCAGCTCACGGATTTCCGGCTGATCGCTGCCGATCTTTCCGGCCAGCCGTTCCAGCTGGGCATACATCCGATTCAGCGTCAGCTGATGACTGCTTGCACTGTTGATGAACATATGCGCTCTGAGGACGCGCTGCTGGTCGCGCTCACGGATGAGTGCAAGGAGCTCCTGACGGGACTCCTCCAGCATCAGAAGCTGGCCGTCACGGCGGCGGATTTCATCGTCCACATCCTCGATATAGGTCATCAGGAAGGATTTTCCGTTTTCGTCATGGAAGAAACGGACAACCAGATTGCACCAGCGGTAGCTGCCGTTCTTTTCCAGATCAATGCGGTACAGACGCTGGATTTTGTCGGAGTTTTTGCGCTGTTCCAGCAAAAGTGCCTGATAGGTGAAATGCTTCCGGAAATCCGGGCGGTGCTCCGGATGAATCTGTGCTTCAAATTCCGCACACAGCCTGCTGAACGGTGTCTCGTCCTGAACAAGCCGGCATTCCTTTCCGTTGATCTGATAGTGACGGAGGCAGTCAGCATCGAGATCCGCTTCTCCGATCCGGACATAGTTTTCTTCGATGGAAAGACCGAATTTTTGCCGCATAATCAGCTCCAAATGCTCTGATTTGGAAAGACGGTCCGCCTGCTGACGCTCCTGATCGACATCGGAGATATACAGCATGGAGTGGAGATGATCGGATTCATCGGTCTGAAAATACATTTCGGCGTGGACATACTTCCAGGAATCGCCGGATCTGTGCCGGAAGTCCAGTGCGATGGTATCTGTGCCGCCGCGATATGCAAGCTCAGCGGTGGTGGGCAGGAGCGCTTTCGCAACGGTCTTGAAATCCTCCGGATGACAGATCGGCATAATGAAGCGCTCGAAAAACTGGCCGAACGGGATGTCCTCCAGCGGATTCACTTTGCGGTCGGAGATCCGGTAGCAGCGGGAGACTGATGCGGCATAATCATTGTCCACAAACCAGAGAAACCGGTTCCGGATCAAAGTATAGAACTGTGTGGTCAGCGATTCACGCAGACGCTGCGCTTCGAGCTCTCTGCGCCGCTGCGTGTCGATGTCCTGTACCGTATAGAATGCTTCTGTCGGAACGCCGTCTTCAAACCGCACAAGACTGACGGAAGAACGAGTCCATTTTGCCGGCGTATTGCTGTTGTGGTCAATCGGAAGGCGACGATATTCAAAGGAGATTTTCTGCTCTTTGACATTTCTGAGCTGAGTGTAATCCTCAAAACGAAGTATCTCGCCGCGGTCTTCCGGATGAGTCAGGCGCAGCAGGTTCAGAAAGACCGTGCTGTACGAATAGACAGTATCGTAAGAGAACAAAGAAGCAAAATCCGGCGACATGGAACAGATCGTCGTATTGCCGTTCCGCAGGTCCACATGAAGCATCAGACGGAAGATGTCATTGACGCTCGAAAGAATCAATTCGTTGCGGTGAGAAACTGTTTTCAGCTCGGACTGATAACGGGCAGACTCTTCCTTTTGCAGATGAATTTCATTGCTGTCCTTTCCGAGAAGCAAAATGATCTGCGGATTGACCGCAGTCAGCGAGAAGCTGGCCCAGCGGTATTCCTCATCCAGCAGGCGCCGGACTGTGCAGACCGGTGCGGTATCAGCTTGCGTGAACAGATGAAGCTGCTCGGTTGAGAAGCAGGAGAGAAACTGCTCCCGGTCCTCCGGATGAATGGAAGCTTCCGCGTAGATGCGGATAAACTCAGAAAAGGACGAGAAGGTCGGCTGAGTGCTCAGCAGGGGACGGCGGCTGATCATCGCAGAGGCTTTGCCGGTCTGCAGATCAATGCGCATCGTCATGAAATATGAAGCGGACAGAACCGCTTTCATCATTTGCAGAGCTTCAGGCGGCGCGCCGTATGCGCGCTTGTCAATCGTGACGGCAACAGCAGGTTTTCCCTCCCATGCCGCAGCGACTGTATGAACGACAGCACGCTCCGGGAACCAATGGACATCGTCGGGCGAACAGGCACAGAGTTTTCCTGTTTCCAGGGTTGTGTGAATCAGCCCTTCGATCACAGAAGACTGAATCAGATCGCTGCTGCTTTTGCCGACAGCTTCACCGAACAGTTCCTTTGCGGTCGAATTCAAATACAGAAGTTCCAGGCTCTGTGCATCGAACAACAGGACAGCATCTTCCCGGAGCTCCATCAGAGCGCGTTCAACTGTCTGATTCCACATTCCAAACTCCTCCGTTCCTTTCATAGAATGACTGATGATATCTTTCATTATAACCAAGCTGCCGGAAAAAGTCAATCTTTTTCCGGCAGCTTTCGTTTGGATTGTGGATATTGTCAGAAGAATCTGCAAATTTCGCAAGGACTCTGTGCAAATATTCCCGCGCCGGCCACTGTCAGAAATTCCCGATCGCGGAAGCCCCAGAGCACACTGACACAGGGGATTCCGGCATTGGCCGCAGTCTGAATATCGACATCAGAATCTCCGACATAAACGGTATTCTCCGTCGCAGAACCGAGGGCTTCCATGCAGGCAAGCAGAGTATCGGGGGCCGGCTTCATGCGGATACCCTCTGATGCGCCGGAAGCAACGGCGATCAGATCGCCGAACTCGCTCTGACAGAGCGCTTTGACCTGTGCGTCCGGCTTGTTTGATACGACGCCGAGCAAAATCCCTTTTTGCTGAAGCACTCTGAGCATTTCCGGAATACCGGCATAAGGGGCAGTGTTTTCGCGGCAGTGTTCGGCGTAAAAGCGCCTTGTCTCCGCCAGTACATCAGAAAAGGAAGGCGTGCTTCTGCCGTCCGGCAGGGCGCGCTCCACCAGCTTTTCCAGACCGTTTCCCACAAAGCGGCGGACTTCTTCTCTGGTCCGGCAGGGGAAGCCGTTGACAGAAAGTGCATGATTGACCGCATTCATCAGGTCGGTCAGAGTGTCTAGCAATGTGCCGTCAAGGTCAAAAATGACGGCGCGGGTTTGATGAAAAATCATGTGTGAATCCTTTCGGCAATCGACAAAAAGCAAGAAAATACGATTGTTTCATGTGAAACAGTCCGGTTTCTCATAACGGCAGCCCTGCGTCAGTCCCTCTGCGTACATTCTGCGGTCAATGGTCAGGAGAATCAGATCGCGTTCTGTGATCCAGTCCGGTGCCAGCAGCTCCGAACGGAGACAGTTGCCGGTCATCCGGTGAACCGTCATGTCCGGGGAGAGACGAGTCAGCGCGTCAATCGCCCAGCTGATATATGTTTGCATGGAAATCGGCGTAAATGCGCCGGATTGATACAAATATGCAAGTGCTGTGTGCTTCATGATGAACAGGCTGTGGATTTTCACGCCGTCAACACGGCAGGCGTTCAAAACATCAACTGTGCGGCGGATATCTGACAAAGTTTCGCCGGGCAGACCGAGGATGATGTGGACGATGACCGGCAGGCCGTGCTGCTTCAGGATGCGGACGGCATCGGTGAACACGGAAAGCGGATACCCGCGGTTGATGCGCCGCGCAGTTTCGTCATTGGCTGTCTGAAGGCCAAGCTCTACCCAGACTTCGCGGCTTTTGGCATATTCTGCGAGCATAGATGCAATTTCGTCCGTGATACAGTCCGGACGGGTGCCGATATCCAGCACGCGGATGCTGTCATCAAGCAGCGCCGCATCGTATCGGGCACGCAGAACCGGTACCGGCGCGTAGGTATTTGTGAAATTCTGGAAATAGACAATCCACTCATTGCCGGGGCGCTGCTTCATCGCCGCTTCGACCTGCTCGCGGATGGTTTTGGTCGGATCCAGCTGTTCTCCTGCACCGCGTGCCCCGCAGAAAATGCAACCGCCCGTTCCGCAGCGTCCGTCCCGGTTCGGGCAGGTGAATCCGCCGTCCACACAGATTTTCCGGATCTTTCTGCCGTAACGCGCCTGCATTCTCTCGTTAAGTGTATAATACGGATGCTTCATCCCGCACCTCTTACGGCCGCAAAAACGGCCTCCGCAATCAGCTTCTGTCCGTCCGGATTCGGATGCGGATCAACATTGACCTTTTTGTCCTTGCTGACGCCTTCGTTGATGTTTCCAAGCACCGGTACGGTCTCACATTTTTCAAATTCACTGTAAATATCAACAATCCGGATATCCGGATGCGATGCGGCAAAGGATTTGATGATTTCGTTTAAGCGGTTGATCTTTTCGCCGGAATAGGCTCCGAAATTCTCTTTGGTGACGGGATTTTCCACACTGACCTTTGCGTAGGGATGATATACGGTCAGCAGATAGATCGGGGCATCTGCGTTCTGCTCCCGAATCAGATTGTAGGTTGCCGGAAGGTCAGAGGAGAGCCGGGACATTCCTGCATCCACCTTCTCCTGGATTGACTGAAAGCTCTTGACATTGTTTTCGAGCGCGCCTGCAATTTTTCCGATCCAGCCGATTGCACCGCTGTCTGAATCCGGCTTCTGAAAGATGGCTGTAAAGCTTTTCAGATAGTCCGTATAAGGTCCGAGCAGATTGTTTGCGCCGATATACAGGCAAATGAGGTCGGCCTCCTTCAGATGCTCTGCCTTCTGCTCCTGAAGAAGCTTTAACAGATCGGAGGAATCGTCTCCGCTGACTGCATAATTAAAATCGTTCCACGAAAGCTGATCGGCTTCTGCCAGCTTTTGCGTCAGAAGTGCCGAATACCGCTGTGTCTCCGGCCGGTCCAGTCCGTATCCTGCGGAAATGGAATCACCGAGCGTCACCAGATTCCGGATCCGCGGTGCGGTCGTGGTCGTTTCCGTCGTTGTGGTTTCGGATTCGGTTGTCGTTTCCGTGACAGAGGACGGCTCTGTCCGTTCCGCGGTTACGGCGGGCGCCGCAGAGGATTCGTCGGCACGGCATCCGCAGAAGATCACGCCGGCTGTAAAAAGGAGCGGAATCAAACGAAGTTTCTGCATTCTGTTCACCTCTTTCAACGAGATAAGTATACCACAAAAGTATAAAAAGTGCAAGTGCGGGATAAATCTTGCTTTTTTTTCGGAGTCATGCTATAATAAAGGCGTATTCAAGCGGAAATGAGGTGTATGTGAGATGATTTATCTGCTGGAGGACGACCGGAATATCCGGGATTTTACGGTGTATGCGATTCAGTCGGCCGGATACCAGATCGAGGGATTTGAGCTGCCGTCTGCATTTCGTGCGGCAGTCTCGGAAGCGGTGCCGGATGTTGTACTGCTGGATATTATGCTGCCGGAGGAGGACGGCCTGTCCGTTCTTCGCTGGCTGCGCAGCAATGCCGCGACATCTGCTCTGCCGATTATGATGCTGACGGCAAAAAGCACCGAATATGACAAGGTTCTCGGACTGGACAGCGGAGCGGACGATTATCTCGTCAAGCCCTTCGGTGTCATGGAGCTGCTCTCGCGGATCCGGGCGCTTCTGCGCCGTTCCGAAAAGCACGAATCCGAAACGGAGTTCTCAAGCGGCGGAATCTGCCTCAATACAATCAGACATCTTGTGACTACAGACGGTCAGCCGGTCGGTCTGACCTGCAAGGAATTCGATCTGCTGGCGCTTTTGATGCGGAATCAGGGGATTGTCCTGAACCGGGAGCGGATTCTCCAGTCAGTCTGGGGCTATGATTACGCAGGCGAAAGCCGGACGGTCGATGTCCATATCCGGACGCTCCGTGCAAAGCTCGGCCGGGCCGGAGATGCTGTGGAAACTGTCCGCGGCGTCGGATACCGCTTTCAGGCGGATGCGCCTGGCAAGGATCCAGACGAATGAAGCGGCAGATTTTTCAGCGTTTCGCTGCACTCACTTTCATTACGCTGCTGCTGTGTACTGTTGTCATCGCTTTGTTTGAGCCTTCTGCCGCGGAGAACGGCTTTACGGGGCGCCTTTTGCGGATGCTTCCGGTTTCAGCAGGGATCGGACTGATTATGCTGTTTCCACTGTTTCTGGTCAGCCGGTATCTGAGTGAACGGCTTTCTGATGAGTGCAGTAAATTTCATGTCGGGGAGCCGGAATTCCTGATGGCACTGCCGGAGCTTCGTCCGCTTGCAGAGCAGCTGACCGGACTGAAATCCCAGATTGCGGAGCAGGTCAGTGAATTGCAGGAACAAAAGACACAGCTTCAGACATTGACGGACAATATGCAGGAGGGACTGCTGCTGATTGACACCGAGGGCGGCATTCTGATCTGCAACCCTGCCGCACTGCGGCTGCTGGGCAGTGAAAAAGAGGATATGCGCCCCGATTCTGTGTATGAAATCAACGATGCGCCTGCCTTGCATGAACTGATTTCAAAGGCACTGCAGGGAACAAGAGCCAGCACGGTACTCTATATCGGAGAAAACGCCTGTCAGCTGATTGCCAATCCCGTGTCGGGCGACAACGAAGTGATTACCGGCGCAGTACTTGTTTTGCTGGATGTGACGGAGCGTGAGCAGCGGGATGTGCTGCGCCGGGAATTCACCTCCAATGTCTCACACGAGCTCAAAACACCGCTGACTTCCATTTACGGCATTGCCGATATGATCGAATCCGGCATGGTGCGCACAGAGGACATCAGCGGGTTTGCACGGCGCATCCGCGATGAATCCGGCCGTATGATCTCACTGATCGAGGACATCATCCGCCTGTCACGACTCGACGATGAAAGCTTTTCGGGCGAGGTGCTGCCGCTTGACCTGTATGAAATTGCATCAGAGGTGCTGATGCAACTGCAGCCCGCTGCCGATGCCAAACAGATCACACTTTCTTTACACGGGGATCCGGCAAAAATGCACGGCGTTCCGGTCATTGTGGAGGAAATGCTTTATAATCTGTGCGACAATGCGATCAAATACAATAAAGACCACGGCCGCGTCATCATGACGGTATCCCGCACCGAGCACTCTGTTATTTTTCGTGTGGAGGATACCGGTATCGGCATTCCGCAGGCAGACCGTGAACGGATTTTTGAACGGTTTTACCGCGTGGACAAAAGCCATTCGCGCCAGCTCGGCGGCACCGGTCTCGGCCTTTCTATCGTCAAGCACGGTGCCGCGTTTCATCATGCTGAAATCCGGCTGCAAAGTCAGCTCGGAATCGGGACAGATATCTCGCTGATCTTTCCGGTTGAAAAGTCAGATTTAACATGAACTTAACATTTGTCATACAAAAACTTGACCTGTATCTGCTATAATATTACCGTAACATATTGATGAAGGTGAGAAGTGAAAATGGCAATTGCAGACGGAATTGCACTGTTCGGCGGCATTGCGCTGTTCCTGTTCGGAATGCAGCTCATGGGCGACGGACTCAAGAAGGTTGCGGGCAACCGCCTCGAAATGGTTCTCTGGAAGCTGACCGGTACACCGATCAAGGGGATTTTGCTGGGTACGGCGGTGACGGCGGTCATCCAGTCCTCCTCGGCGACCTCCGCGATGGCGGTCGGTTTTGTCAACTCCGGTATCATGACGGTCGCACAGTCTATTTCCATCGTCATGGGCGCCAATATCGGCACCAGTGTGACGGGCTGGATCCTGTGTCTTTCGTCATTCGGAGGCGATCAGGCCGGCGGATGGATCAGTATTCTATCTACCTCTACGATTTCTGCCGTGGTGGCGTTTATCGGCATCATGCTTCTGATGTTCAGCAAATCGGAAACCCGGAAGCAGGTCGGCGGCATTATGCTCGGCTTTTCCGTCCTGATGTACGGAATGTCCGCGATGAGCGCGGCTGTTTCGCCGCTGAAGCAAAGCGAACAGTTCCGCAGTATGCTGACGATGTTTGATAACCCGCTGATCGGCATTCTGGTCGGTATCCTGATTACGGCGATGCTGCAGAGCAATTCCGCATCCATCGGTATTTTGCAGGCACTCTCGGTCACCGGCGCAATCAGCTACGCATCCGCTTTCCCGATGATTATGGGTATGGGTATCGGCGCTTCTGTTCCGGTTCTGCTCTCTGCAATCGGCGCAAACCGTGACGGCAAGCGTACCGCATATGTGTATCTGCTGATCAATGTCTTCGGCACCCTGATTTGCACGCTGCTGTTTTATGCCGTCAATGCGGTCGTCCGCTTCCGGTTTATGGAGGAGGATATCCCGATCAACGCGGTCAACATCGCTTTAATCAATACACTGTACCGTATCGCAGCAATCATTGCTCTGATGCCTTGTATGAAATATCTGGAAAAGCTGACGGATTTCCTCACGCGCAATACGGCTGAAAAGGAGCCGAAATCCAAACAGACCATTGAGCATCTGGAGGATCGCTTCATCGAGCACCCGACGCTCGCACTCGCTCAGAGCCGCGATGCGATTTGTCACATGGCACGAATTACGGAGGAGAATCTGTTCCGTTCCTTTGAACTGATTCAGAACTATGACGCAGAAGCCGCACAGCAGGTGATAGATGCGGAATCCGTTGTGGACCGGTACGAGGACAGCCTCGGAACCTACCTGATTAAGATTACAGGGACGGCTTTGAACCATGCACAAACGCTGGAAGCATCTCTCTTTCTCCACACCCTGACAGACTACGAACGAATCAGTGACCACTCCGTCAACATTCAGGACTGTGCGCTGGAAATCCATGAGAAAAAGGTTACTTTTTCCGATTCTGCGCTGAACGAACTGAATGTCCTTGAACGTGCACTGCGAAAAATCGTGGAAATTGCGTTCCAGGCGTTTCTGGAAAACGATCTGGAGCTTGCCTGCAAGGTGGAACCGCTGGAAGAATGGATTGATTCGCTCTGCCAGACTGCAAAGCTGAATCATGTATCGCGGCTTCAGGCCGGTTCCTGCACGCTGCAGCAAGGCTTTGTGTTCAACGATCTCCTCGGAAATTTCGAGCGTATCGCAGACCACTGCTCCAATATTGCAGTTGCCCTTGTTGAGCTTCATGCGGATTCCTTTGATACGCATGAGTATCTGCACGAGGTGAAGAGCCGTCAGAATTCGGATTTCACCAGAATGTACGAGGAATACCGAAAGGAATTTGCACTGTAAAAAAAGCCAAGAGCGCCCGGCATGGTCGGGCGCTCTTTTTATCATGTTTCGCTTCGGATCTGATCGGCCGGAATCATCGCAGGATCAAACAAAACCTTGGAATGGTTGTTGACAATCAGCTTGTGATTCAGCAGTTCACCGGTCTTTTTATCGTAAGTATCCTGATAGATGCGGGAAACCCGGTAATAGCTGCCGGCTTCTTCCGTAAAGTGGTGATCCTCTTCTGAAATGACATAGCGGCAGGGAAATTCGGTTTTGCTCCGAATCTCGCAGTGCAGATTTTCTTCATCACACCAGACCAAAAGCTGAATATCCTGATCGGTGTCGTTCCGGAAACGGTAATCCACATAGTTGTAATTGACAGAAGTGCCGGCACTCATCGGCACACGAACGCCGCCTTCGTCCGGCGCAAGTGCGTCGGAGTGCATATGAAATTCCGTATCGGTCAGCGGGCTTTGCAGGACAGCCCGGTGAATCGTATTTGCAAGATTGCAGAGGCCGCCGCCCAGCCCTTTTGTGAGCTTGCCGAAAATCAGCACTCTGCCTTCCTTGTATCCCTTTCCGGCGGTTGTATTTCCGACCTGCCCCCAGAACGAAAAGGTTTCGCCCGGACGGATGACAAGTCCGTTGATGCGGGAGGATGCCAGACGGATATTCTCTGCCTTGTTGTACTGTGTGACCGGATCAATGCCCTTTCCCTTTTTGATGAGATGCGAACTGCACGATGAAATCAGGCAGGGGAACTGCTTGCTGTATTTTGCCTTTGCGTAGTGTTCGCCGGATGTCAGATTCCGGAGATGCTTCATCAGAATGCTCTTTTTTTCAGAAATCGCATAGGTGACAGGGCTGAGCTCGCAAAACAGCTTTCGTTTCTTCTTTTGCATATGTCCTTTTTCCTTTGTCACGCCGCAAAATCTGCTGCGGCTTTTTTTACTGAGGCGATAGAGCGCCAGAACGCCTTTTTCGGCATAGCGGTGAAAGCCGATCCATTTTTCACCCGGAGTTTCCATGTAATGTACCATGACGGAGGGAATCCCGCTTAAATTGGCTCCCTTGATATCCTCAAATATTCTGTCGCCGATCACGACTGCCTGTTCAGGCGGCAGATCCAAAACGGACAGGGCACGCAGAAAGCCCTTCGGATCCGGCTTTCCGGCATCGCAGATATACGGGGAGCCGATATTTCTGTTAAACCGTTCAACACGCGCCTCATCGTTATCTGTCAGCAGCACGGTTTTCAGTCCGATCGCCCGGATTTCCCGAAAGAGTGCCTCTGCTTCCTTTGTGGCATCCGCACCGTGACGGACAAGAGTATTGTCGATATCAAAGATGATGCCTCTGATGCCGAGTGCATACATTTTTTGATAGTCAATCTCATAGACACTGCTGACATAGGCATCGGGGTAAAGCTGCTTAAACATATGCAGGTTCCTTCATGTAGTCACAGACACGGTTGATCTGCTCGGAAAAGCCCTTGCCGAAATCATTCTGGAAAAACGCACTGCCGACGGTAAAGGCCCACGGTGAAGACCGTTTGATTTCATCGAGGCACCGGGTGCTGTTGACGCTTCCGGCGATACAGACCGGTGCATGGACCTCTTGGATGAATCGGCGGATCAGCTCCGCACAGTCGCCGGTGTAACGGTACGCAAGCAGGTCGATGCCGCTTGCGCCTTTGGCAATGTATTCATTTGCCTCAGCGATCATTTCATCAATGCTGCCTTCCAGAACAGAGGGGCGGCCGGACACCGTTCCGACAAAAGGAAGATACTGAATGTGATGTTTATGGCACAGCACGTTGACGGAATCGTAAAACACTGTGCCCATCAGCATATCACAGCCGCAGTCAACGGCCATCTGTGCTCCTTCCAGGCATTTTTCTTCTGTATACGCCACAACTTCCAGTACAGCGGTTTTTCCGCATCGCTTGATCTCCTGAAAGAGTGCCTTCATCTCCGGAAAGGGGAGCGCTTCTTCCTTAAAGCCCCAATAATCTGCCTGTGAGCTTTTGCACTGCTCAAATATTTCTGCAGCGTTTGCAACGGTCTTGTCATTGTATGTGAGCATCACAATCAGCTTTGGCCGATCTGGCATTGTTCATCACCTGAAATCTTTTTACAAATCTGCACTTTTGAAAAGCCAGATACATTTTATCATAATTACCGCAATCTGTCAAGAGTAAAAAAACGATTGCAAAGCGCTGGCTCTGCAATCGTTCAGAACACTATGAACCCGCATTACGGCGGTCAGTCGGCGCTGCCGGCAGAGAGAAACTGCTGCTGCAAAGCCGTGCGGAGCGCATCTTCGCTCTCAAACTGCACGATGCTTTCACTGCCGTCCGCAGGCACATCGGTCAAAGTCAGTGCCGAAAAATCCGCAATCAAGGCGCGGACTTCAGATAAGGAGCTGTTCTCCCAGCGGAAAAAGCGAAGAACTGTTTCCGGACGGGCCTCGCTCTCGTAAGTCAGGCTCGAAACAGTCTGGGTTGCGGCATCTGTCTGCGGATTACAGAGCAGAAGCGGCTCTGTCTGAAAGTGCAGTGTGTCAGGATTCCAGAGAAATACGGCATAGGTAATATTTTTTTTACTGAACTCGACCGGAACAACCAAATCCGGCTTGCTGTCAAAATTATAGTCTGCAAGATGATACAACGAATTGACATCGTGCTCCAGCGCTGCTTCAAAATCATAGAAGACGGTCTGATAGTTTCCGCCTGCAAGACGCATGGAAACAGAATCCGGGAAGAACCGGTAGGTAAAGAACTCCGGATCCGGATCGGATGCGTGATCTTCACCGCCTTCTCCGCCCTGTGCCAAAGAGGAAGAAGCGGTACTGACCGTTTCGGAAACGGAAGCCGATGTATGAGAAGCTGTTGATTCGGATACCGTCCGGTCGGTTGTCAGTTGAGTCTGCTGTGCAGTCCGGGAAGTCGTTTTTGCCTCCGCGGTCGTCACGGAATCAGATGCAGCGGTCAGCAGAGAGTCTGTATTGTGCGGAGACGCAGTAGACATCGTATGATCTGATCCGTTTTCGCCGCATCCGGACAGCAAAAGAAGCGCTGCCGCCGCTGCGGCGAATTTGACAAGCTGCATTTGAGCCACCCCCGTTCTCGTTTTGAATGCCTATATCATAGCACAGAAAGAGAATTTTGTCAAGAGAACACGCCCCGCAAATCAAAGCGGGGCGTGCTGTCATCTTACAGGAAATAGTCGCGGTAACGCTGCAGGGTATCGCTGATGCGATCCCAGATCGTGACATAACCGTCTTTTTCTTCAAAGACCTTACCGTGAGAATTGCCGTTATCAAACTTCATCTGCGCATAGTTGTTGTCAAAATGGGGAACATAGGTCTCAGGATGCTGCACGGGATCGGAGCAGCGGCGGCGAAGCGAATCAATCGTCACTCTGCCAATTTCACGCTGAAGCTCCAGAAACGCCTTCAGAATCTTGTGGTTGTTCTGCTGCGGATTTCTTGCCCAACGCGGAATTCTGTGAATGGCCTTGCCCCACTCACTGAAATAATCGGGGCGAGGCGGACGCTGGTGATCCGGTCTGGAACGGAACGGAGACTGCGACGGCGTATCGCGCTGCACGCGGCTCTGCGGGGGAATCGGCGGATGTGCGGCCATACGCTGACCGGGCGCACGGAAGCTGTCGGCAGCCTCCGAAAATGCCTTGCCGAGATAGCCGCGGATGAACTCCTCGGCCAGAGCGTTCGGGTTATCGCCGCTGAGCTTCAGGGCAATCTCAAACTTCTCAGCCAGCTTTTCATCAATATTAAAAGTAATCTGCTTCATGGTATCCTCCTTTACAGTTCGGGCGGACCGTTTTGATAATCCTATTATAGCAACAAGATACAGATTTGTCAAGTGCAATTTTGCAAATTAGAGATTTTGCAACCAAATTGTAATCTAATTAGATAAAGAAAATCCCGCGACATTTTGGAATAATCGCGGGATATCATATTCTAATTTGTGTCCTCGCAGCAGCAGATCGCACCGGTCGGACAGGCATCTCTGCATACGCCGCATCCGGTACATTTATCGTAATCAATCACGGCAAGATTCTGCACAACGGTGATGGCGCGGTGCAGGCATTTCCGTTCACAGACCTTGCAGCCGATACATCCGTTTTTGCAGATCAGACGGACGGTTTTTCCCGCAGAAGGTGAGGAGCAGCGCACATCAAAATGTTTTCCGGTCGGCCGGAAGCGGATCAGCCGGTTCGGGCAGGCTTTTGCACACAGCCCGCAGGCATCGCAAAGCCCCGGTTGAATGTCAGCAATTCCGTCCTGAATTGTAATGGCACCGTGCGGACAGACTTCTGCACAGTCGCCGTAGCCGATACAGCCGTAAGTGCAGAATTTGCTTCCGCCGAACATCTTTTTGGCAGCTTTGCAGGTGTGAATCCCGTGATAGGCATATTTTTCTGCCGCGGCATTGCAGTTTCCGCGGCAGGCCAGCACGGCGATTTCAGACGGAATCGGCTGAGCTTCCTGTCCCATGATTTCCGCAACGGCAGCTGCCGTATCATTTCCGCCCGGCTTGCAGAGATTACAGAGCGCATTTTCCTTCACGATCGCCGCCGCATATTCCGAACATCCGGCATAACCGCAGGCTCCGCAGTTTGCGTGCGGGAGCTCCGCGTCAATCTTTTGCACCCGCGGATCTTCCTTGACTGCAAAAATCCCGGAGGCAACGGTCAGCAGCAGCGCTGCAATCAGTCCGATGCCTGCAAAAATCACGGCCGGCAGTAAGATCTGTTCCATACCCGTCTCCTCTCAGCTCATGCCCGAAAACGCCATAAAACTCAGCGATACAATCGAGGCTGCGATCAGTGTGGCAGGTGTGCCTTTGAAAAACGCCGGAATATCGGCATCTTCCATGCGGCTCCGGACTCCGGCAAACAGAATCAGTGCCAGTGTAAAACCGACGCCTGCACAGGCGGCATACAGCAGCGCATGGAGATATCCGGTCAGAAACGATTCCGATGCAGCAAACAGATCTACATTGAGAATCGTGACGCCGAGGACGGCACAGTTTGTGGTAATCAGCGGCAGATAGATGCCGAGCGTGCGGTGCAGAGGCGGGAAACATTTCCGGACAAACATCTCCGCGAGCTGCACGAACAGTGCGATAATCAGGATAAAGGCCAATGTCTGCAGATATTCGAGGCCGTTCGGAACCAGCAGATACATATAGACAGGGTAGGTGATTGCAGTCGAGCAGGTCATAACAAAGATCACTGCGGCGCCCATTCCGATGCTGCTGCTGATTTTCTGGGAGACACCGAGAAACGGACAGCAGCCCATAAATTTGGACAGGACAAAATTATCGGTCAGGATGGCTGACAGTATAATGCCGAGAACCGTCATCTGGAACAGCCTCCCTTCGATGCAGCACAGGTATCTGCATTCGGACAGCCGTTGCAGCCGATGCCCTCCGGCGGCTTTTTCCGGAGCAGGGCACTGACCAGCGCAATGATACAGCCAAGCGCAAAGAAACCGCCCGGCGCAGAGCGCAGCAGGGCAACCTTGTATTCGCCGGTCAGCGGGATGCCGAACCATGTGCCGGAACCGATGATTTCACGGAATGAACTGACCAGAAGCAAAGACAGGGTAAATCCGATTCCCATGCCGGCACCGTCCAGTACGGAACGGAATACGCCGTTCTTGCCGGCAAACACCTCCGCCCGCCCCAGAATGATGCAGTTGACCGTAATCAGAGAGAGAAAGGTGCCAAGCGCAGAGTACAGCTCCGGTGCATAGCCGTGCAGCAGGAACTGTGTCAGTGTCACAAAGCCTGCAATAATCACGATGTAGGCTGACAGCTTCACCGTCTGCGGAATCACCTTGCGCAGCATGGAAATAACGGCGTTTGAGCAGATCAGAACAAAGGTCGTGGCGATTCCCATGCCGAGCGCATTCCGTGCCTCCTGTGTAATTGCCAGAACCGGACAGATTCCGAGCAGTCCGACAAGATTGGGGTTTTCACGCAGGATTCCTTTGCTGAATTCCTGCCAGAGGGAAACAGACTTTGTTTTACGCATCATCGGTAATCTCCCTGTTTTCATAATATGTGCGCAGTGCGCGGGCAACTGCCTGACGGATTCCCTCCGAAGACTTGGTTGCCCCCGAAACAGCATCGTAATCCGAGTCCGGATCGGTCCATCCGGTAAACTGATCCAAAAAGTCCGGTTCTGAGACTGCGGCAGCCTGTGTCGGAGAATCCGAAATCGAAACAAGATGCACTTTTGAAACGGCACCGTCGGAAATGCCGATCAGAAGATGCTGACTGCCTTTCTCATATCCGCTGGAGACCAGATCGAAAATCAGCCGGTCGGAATCGTCGCGGATCACCTGTGAGATTCCGTCATATTTTACATTCAGTGCGGTATACTGCCCCTCCCCGAAGGCTTCACTCAAAGCCTGCTGGAGACGGACAGCTTCTGTATCCCGGATCCGGTCATCGGTCAGGAGATGCGCGCCGGCGAGCAGCGCACAGACGGCACTGCAAATCAGCGTCAGTGCAATCGGGCCTTTGATACGGTCATTCATTGGACGCTTCCTTCTCTCCGGTTACGGCACCGAAGGGTTTGATGCGCGTAAAGCGGTCAATATAAGGTGTAAGCAGATTCATCAGGAGAATTGCAAACGATACGCCTTCCGGGTATCCGCTGAACTGCCGCAGCAAAAATGTCAGGCCGCCGCAGCCGATGCCGAAAATCAGTTTGCCGAAAGGTGTGATCGGAGAAGTCACATAATCTGTGGCCATGAAAATCGAACCGAGCATCAGTCCGCCGGACAGCACCTGATAGAGCGGATCATTGCCGCTAAGCCATGTGAACAGTGCGAACGAGCCAAGATAACTCAGCGGGATCACCGGCGTGATAACACGCCAGATGCAGAGGAAAATGCCGCCTAACAGGAGCGCTGCGGCACAGGATTCGCCGATACATCCGGCTGTATTTCCCAAAAACAAATCCCAGTATTCCGCATTGCCGGAGACCAGCGGTGTCGCCGAGGATACCGCGTCTGTTCCGGCTCCGGTCCATGCAGTCATGGCTGAGGGGAACGAGATCATCAGCACGATCCGTCCGACGATCGCCGGGTTTGCGAAATTCTGGCCAAGTCCGCCGAACATCTGCTTGACGACAACGATCGCGGCAAAACTGCCGATCACTGCCTGCCACACCGGAATGGTCGGAGGGAGATTCAGACCAACCAGCAGGCCGGTAACGGCAGCGCTCCCGTCCAGAATAGTCTGCGGGCGGCGGAAAATCAGTCTGGCTGCACATTCAAACAGTACAGCGGAACCGGTTGTCGCAAGCAGAACAAACATTGCCTGAAGCCCGAAGCTGAAACAGCCATGGACTGCGGCCGGCAGCAGTGCCAGCAGTACAAGGCCCATAATATGGCCGGTCCGAAGCGGGGTGCGCTCATGCGGAGAGGCCGATGCCTGAAGCAGATTCATGATTCAACCTCCTTCAGAAATTGCTTGGCGAGCTGGTTTTCTTCCGCAAGCGGTCGTTTCGCCGGGCACACATAGGTGCAGCATCCGCAGTTCATGCAGAGTGAAAGCCGAAGCGTCCGGAGCATTTCTGCGTCTTTTTTGTGATATGCACGGGAAAGCTCCATCGGCATCAGGCGCATCGGACAGGCGTTCATACACCGGCCGCAGCGGATACAGGCTGTCGGCTCACTGTGCGAAACGCGAGTCAGGGCCAGCAGACCGTTCTGCTGCTTTAAGACCGGCAGTTCATCGGAATACAGTGTAATTCCCATCATCGGGCCGCCAGACAGCAGTTTTTTCACTTTATCAAAATTACAGTCAGCGTATTTCAGCAGGTCATGCTGCGGTGTGCCGATCGGGACACGCAGATTGCACGGCTTTTTGACGGCATTTCCGTCTACGGTTACGACGCGTTCCACCAGCGGAATGCCGGTGCGGGAATACTGATACAAAAAGGCCAGTGTGCTGATGTTCATAACCAGGATGCCGAGATCGGCCGGCATTTTGTCCTCCGGAACAATCCGGGCACTTGTATGATAAATCAGAACCTTTTCCGCGCCCTGCGGATAGACCGGCGGCAGCGGACAAACGGTGATGTTTTCTTCCGCGGCGACTGCATAGGCGAGCTGCTTTAAAGCAGCGGGGCGAGTGCTTTCGATCCCGATTTTGCACTCTTTGATGTTCAGAAACTGCATCACAAGATGGATTCCGCCAAGGATATCGCCGGAGTTTTCAATGATCTGCCGGCTGTCTCCGGTCAGATACGGCTCACACTCCGCACCGTTTACAATCAGCATACTGATTTTCTGCGGTTCATTGAGTTTGCGGAAGGTCGGAAAGCCGGCACCGCCGAGTCCGACACAGCCGGATTCACGGACTGCCTGCACAAACTGTTCACGGGTTTCCAGAACCGGTGCCTTGCAGCCGGGATACAGTGTTTGCAAACCGTCCGACTCGATTTCGACGCAGGGAACCTTGGAGCCGTTGACATTGGTGAATTCAGTAATCGCACGAACCGTGCCGGATACAGAAGCATGAATCGGTACGGCATTTTGATCGGCCGGGGCACCGATTTTCTGGCCGACGCAGACCTGCTCACCGACTGTGACGATCGGAGTACAGGGGGTGCCGAGGTGCATCAGCATCGGAATCCGCACAAGCTTCGGGAGGGGAATCGTCTCAATTTTCCGGGCTTCTGCGTGCTTTCGCTGCGGCAACTGAATGCCGTGAAGTCGTTTCATAGGGGAACAGAACCTTTCAGTAAGAATCAATGCTGCACAGCAAAAATGCAGCCGGAGCTGCGGGCGGCAGTACACGAGCGGACAGCAGTCCGCGCACCGTGCCGTATCTGTTCAGAACTCCGGATGCAAATGCTGAAAAATAGGTCTTTTCATTTCAGAGAAAATATGGTATAATACTAGGAGATGTCAGGGACGGTGCTGTGTCTGGAGCTCCTCTCTGGTGCGTGCGATGCTCTGCTCGCTGATCTGGATGAGATTCAGCAGAGAGGAAGCGTATTCAGAGAAGTCTTTCGAGAGCGTGGCCGTTGTGACATACAGGTTTTCGGCGTTTTCAACTGCGTCGTTGCTGCCGAGTGCGATACCGCTGGATGCAGCCTTGATATTGGACTCGTTCAACGAGATGATCGCGTTTGCACTGTCATTTGCCACAACCTTCGGCACACGGAACAGCTTCTGGTCATTGTGCGGACAGGCATTGTAAATGATGCGGAACAGCTTATAGACTGAGAGCATCAGATAGGACGACACCTCACGAATCAGCGTGACCGAATTGGCGCGCTGCGAGAACGAGAACAGCAGACTGATTGAGTTGTTGATGATCTTGCGGTAAAAACGGATCGCCTCATTGGACGGCATTTCATTGTTGCCGTCATCATCCGGGATTTCCTCGATTGTCAGTGTTTTCCCTTCAGGCTCCGGTGTTCTGCCGAGCAGATAATCGCAGGATACATTATAGTAATCTGCAATCCGGACAAGAAAATCCAGTCCGCATTCACGGATGCCTTTTTCATAATGGGAAAGCAGCGCCTGCGAGATGCCGAGATCAGTCGCAGCCTTTTTCTGGCTGATCTTTCGTTCCTTTCTCTGCAGGGTAATGATACGCGGGAAATCGGGGTTCATATGTCAAAGCTCCTTTCATCATTTCGGAAAAGAATCGGCGGACACGGATACTGCCCTTCCGCCGGAAACCGTTCCCTTCCATTATATAACAGATAGTATAATTTGTAAAGCCCTATCCAGAAAAAACGGTGCCAAAATTTTGCGCGTTTTTTTGTGTATAATGACAAATACCGTCAGAAAGGATATAATTATGAAGAATTATCATATTTCTCTGATCCGTCACGGCAGAACAGATGCCAACGACAGACACCTTTACATCGGGACAACGGACTACCCGCTGAACGATGCCGGGCGGAACGAGCTGATTGACAAGCTGGACCGGTTCGTATACCCGAAGGTGCAGCGCGTGTATACAAGCCCGCTGCTGCGCTGTACGGAAACCGCTGAAATTCTTTTCCCGGACCGTGAACGAGTAGATGCCGAGGAATTCAGCGAGCTGCATTTCGGTGTGTTTGAGGGGAAAACAGCGGAAGAGCTGATTCACGATCCGGATTACCGGGAATGGCTCAAGGGCGGCATGGATGCCAAGCCGCCGCAGGGGGAAAGCGTTGCAGAGCTTTGCGTCAGGACATTTCGCGGGCTGCACCGCATTCTGCTGGAAATGATGGACGAGGAACTGAACCACTGCGCTGTCATCACGCACAGCGGTGTGATCGCAAACGCACTGGCCTGCTTCGGGCTGCCGAAGCTCGATCCGAAGCAGATTCATGTTGCGGCAGGTGATGGCTTTGAAATTCAGATCAATCCGCAGATGTGGCAGCAGTCGCAGGCCTTTGAGATTCTCGGCCAGATTCCCTTTCTGCCGGAGGAGTCCGATCAATTCTAAGGGAGGAAAGCCCTATGCTGATTGAGGCAATTCTGACCGCCGTGATTGTGCTGCTGATTCTGATTCTGACCGGAATCCCGGTGCAGGCAATCATTACATGGGCGGTTCTCATCCTCTGCGTTGTGCTCCTGCTGACTGTGGCGTCATTTGTCCTCTTCTTTCTCGTCACAGTTTGTTCTCTGCCGTTCTACAAGCGCGTACAGGCGCAGTTTGTACGCTTTGATGACAGCGGCAGATGGGAACGGGCGGTATACCTCGCAGAGGGCAGGGAATATATCTGCCGGTTTCCGGCCGAAACTGTTGCCAGAAGACGCATTTACAGGGAAGGAGAAGCGGAACAGCACTGCTCCATTTTGGTTTCGGCTTCGAAAAAAAACAAAGCCTATGACCGTCACAGCCTGTTTATCATCGGGATGGGAACCGCTTTTTCCGTGATTCTGATCACGGCCTGCTGTCTGGCCATCCCGTATCTGATGCGGTTGTTTTAAAGCAGACAAAGGGGCTGTACCCGAATAAACGATACAGCCCGCTTTTTTTACACCTTGAACCCCTTTGCGCGCAGCGAATCAATCAGATCGCCGAGAATTTCAGCGTTTGCTGACGATACAGAGTGCAGCAGATAAATCGCGCCGCCGTGTGCCGCGCCGGTCAGTTTTGTCAGTGCTTCTGCCGGAACCGGCTGTGCATCCGTTTTCCAGTCTACATAGGCAAAGCTCCAGAAGACGGTCCGGTATCCGAGCCGGCGGACGCTTTCCAGCACCCCTTCATCATATTCTCCGCAGGGCGGCCGGAAATACTGCATCTCATAACCGTACCGGTCCAGCACATATCGGTGCAGGCTCATGATCTCCTGTTCAAGCTCCGCCGCTGAAAGTGTCGGCGCAGCCAGATGCTTCATTCCGTGATTGCCGAGCATATGCCCTTCGTCAATCATCCGCCGGACGAGCTCCGGTTCTTTTTTTGCATAATCACCGGTCAGGAAGAAAATCGCTGTGGCATTTTTGTCCCGGAGTGTGTCAAGGATTTTTCTGGTATAGCCGTTTTCATATCCCTGATCGAAGGTGAGAATGATTCTTTGGCTGTCATCGGAGAGCGTATAGGCGCCCGATTCCGCATACTGCTGCCGGAATTGCACCGCGCCGACCGGGCGGTTCTGTCCGTCGCACTCCTTGCCCTGACCGTATCCGGCAGCAGACGCCGGAAAAACGGCACAGCAGAGCACCGACGCAGCAGACAGGACTCCGCAGCAGATCTTTCTTTTCAAATTCATGCAATCACCCTTTGCACAATCATTTGCAGCAGGGCTGCAGGAACAGCTTGTGCAAAGAACCGTCTGTTATACGCGGTGAGATTTGGCTTTTTCTTCGGCCAGACGGGGCGCATACCGCAGAATGTAGCCGAACCAGACAGACAGAACCGTGAAAAGCGGCGGCAGCGCCATGAGAATCTGCCGCACAGATGACACTGCCGAAAACGGCTCTGTACCGTTCAGAATCAGGCGGTGAAGCTGGATATACGGCGCACTGAGCAGCAAAAACAGATTCAGCATCAGGCTGCTGCCGGCGAACACCCGCAGGAAAACATACAGCAGACAGCGCGGAAATGCAGATAAAAGTCCGAGCAGCAGGGGAGACAGCAATCCGGTTTGCCTCTGTTCGCGGCGGTAGACAGACAAATCATCGTCGGCAGCGGCAGAACCGGCATTTGCCATGAGCAGACAGTGGGCGAGACATACAAAAATCAGACTGAGCCAGCGCGCCCAGCTCTGCGGCATCAAAGCAAAGGAAAATGCCAGAATCAGGCACAGCAGCTCGGAAATCAGAAGCCGGATCAGGCATCTGACAAAGGATTTACAGAATCGGAACATAGGCCCTCCGTATATTTTGCAGCATCCGCGAAACACTATCTTTGCTGTTCGGGCAGATCTGGTGGAAAAGCGCCGAACAGACACGGCATTCCCGTTCAGAGGCCCGAAAGAGCTGCCGGGAACGCCGGACAGAAACTCTCCGGGAGGCGTGACGATGTTTGAGGAAGCGGATATGAAAATCTTTGTACCCGGCAGCATGGCAGGAGAGCACTTCCGTCAGCCGGTTCAGGCAGTCCGGACAGAGCGAGAGGATCTTCCGCTCTGGAAGCCGGCCTGTCCCGCACATCGAGAAAAAAGACAAATCCTGCACGATCTGGGGATTCCGTCAAAAATCTGATGATTCAGCTTGCAGCCGGTTCCGTCTGAAGGACACGGCTGCTTTTTTGCCGAATGAATCTGTAGATATTATAACGGATTTTCACAGGATTGTCCAGCGTATCCGGCTGAATTTGGCAGTTTCACCGAAAAGCGGGAACCGCACGCCGGAATGCGCGGAATGCTTGACGAAATGCTGTTTTTGCGATATAATAACATCGTAAACACTGATGATATCAAACGGGAGGTACATGAAGAATGGCGATGATTTCTGCTTCCATTCTGAATGCGGATTTTACCTGTCTTGCAAAGACGGCGGATCTGATCGAAACAGCCGGTGCGGATGCAGTGCATTTTGATGTAATGGACGGTATATTTGTGGATAATCTGTCGTTCGGTCTGCCGGTGCTGGAAAGCCTGCGGCGGTATACTGCACTGCCGATTGATGTCCACCTGATGATTCAGGAGCCGCTGCGGTTTGTCGAGCGCTTCGTTTCTGCGGGCGCGCAGTACCTCTCGTTTCACATTGAAAGCCAGTCCGATCCGGTTCAGACACTGCAGGCAATTCACAGTCATGGGATTCCGGCAGGCATCGCGGTCTCTCCGGGTACGGATGTTGAGAAAGTTTTCCCGCTGATTCCCGAAATGGATGAGGAGGACTTTTTCCTCATGATGACCGTGGAACCCGGCTGGGGCAAACAGCCGTTTATCCCGGAGGTGCTTCCGAAAATCCGGAAGCTTTCCGGTGAAATCCGGAAAAAGCACCGCAGGCTTCACATCGAAGTGGACGGCGGCATCAATGCGGAAACCTCGTTGCTTTGCCGTCAGGCGGGTGCAGACTACATCGTGTCAGGTTCCTATCTGCTGTCAGCGAAGGATCCGGCAGAAGCCGTCAGACTGCTGCGCGGTGACAAATCAGACATCTGACGCAAAGTGCTCCACGGCGTTTCGCCGAAACAAGCATTTTCCGTATTCCGAAAGCCGGGCGCGGTTCAGCGGCGTCAGCCGAAACGGTCTGCCGTATTCCAGCAGCAAATGATACGGCTGTGCTGCATCGCTGCGCATCAGCTTGAGAATCAGAATCCAGCAGTCCTTGTATTGATATGCCGTGCTGCCGAGAATCGGATGCTTGTCGCCGGAAAACCGCCGGCAGCATGCGCGGATCGTCTGTTTGTCCGGAAATGCTGCTGACAGATGCAGCGTACTCGTGCGCGGTACAGTCTCTGCCTGCCGTTCCAGGGAGAAATAGGCAGTCAGTCCGCCGGCGGAATCGGTCAGAATTTCAACGCTTACGGTGGATACAGAAAAAGGAATCCGGCTGAATGCCTCTGCCTGCGTCAGCATCAATCCGATCAGATCAAGTATCTGCATGGACTCCGGATCACTGCCGGAGATCATCAGGGTGCGCAGTTCTTCTGCATGGATATGCACTTTCACGGTTCTTGCAGACAACTGCTGAATGGTCATAAAAGCAGATTCCTTTCTCAATCAAAATAATAAATTAACCCGAAAGGAGCGCGCAGCCTTTGAGAAAAAAGCCTGAACATGAGCAGATTCTCGACCGGTTCGCAGCGCTTGCTGCAATCATGGCGGTTGCGTCATTCGATTACGGGCCGCGTATTTTGGTTTTCTGCACACTGGCCGCTGCCGTTTCGATGCTGACAGAGCTGATTTGTCTGTATCTGCGGCATGAGCGTTTCGGATTCCGGCATCTGGATGCAGCGGTATGCGGCATTCTGATTTATATGCTGATGCCGCCGACTGTTTCGGTCTCTCTGCTTATTCTGTCCTGTGTTTTTGCAATTATCATCGGCAGACAGGTTTTCGGCGGACGGAAACAAATGCTGTTTCCGACGGCGGCTGTCGGCTACTGTTTCGGACTGATGCAGTCCGGTGTACAGATGCGGCTGTTTCCGCTCAGCAAAGGAATCCTCCCGCTCTATTTCGCGGATTCGGTAGAACAGGGTGCCGGTCTGTCGGAAAAGTGGAATTCGTCCGGACATTTTCCGTCTGACTTTATGGAATGGCTGACCGGCCCCGCCGGACTTCCGACCGGCTCTGTCTCCGTTTTGCTTTTGCTGGTGATTGCGGCAGTACTGTGCTTCCGCAGATCAGCTTCTCTTTCTGTTCTGCTCCCGATGCTGACAGTCATCTGCGGCGGAAATGTCATGCTGCATCTCTTCCGCGCACCCTTGCTGGTCTGTACCGCGTCCATGATGACCAATCAGACTCTGTTTTCCGCTGTCTTCCTGTACGCTGATCCGATGTATGCCCCGAAATCCCTCTACGGATTTCTGTACGGCCTGCTCTGCGGAATTCTCGTCCTGATTATGACCTTCTTCTTCGCTGTGACAGACGCACCGGTCATGATTTCCGTCCTGGTCGCGCCGCTGGCGCTGTATCTGCGCCGTCCGGAGCTCTTTGAACAAACGAAAGGGGGCGTCTGTCCGGATGAAACCGAAGGGGACTCTGTTCCTGCGGCGGAACTTTCTGCTGACTGAGGGGCTTTATGCCGCTGCTGCCTGCTGCTTTGCAGACAGCCTGCTGCACGCAGCGATACTTTCTTATATTCTGGCATTTCTGATGCTGTTCTCTGTTCCGCTGACAGCGCTTTTACCGTTGCGTGTTCCGTTTCCTGTACGCATTCTAGTTTATTCCGTAACAGCCGGTTTGGTGTATGTACCGGCTGTCATGTCGGCGCGGATTATGTTTGATCCTTCGGAGGTCGGCAAAGCTGGCGTATTTCTGCCGCTGCTGATCCTGTGCACAGCGCTCTCTGAATCATGCACGGAGCTGCTGGTGCCAAAAAAGCTCACATCTTTTCTGCTGAGCCTGTTCTGCTGTATGGCCGGTGTTTGCACTGCATTTTTGATTCTGGGCACACTTCGGGAGCTGCTCGGCTCCGGCACCTTGCTCGGCAGAACGGTATTCCCGTCTGCGCCGGTTCCGCTGTTTGCGGCACCGTGCGGCGGCATCATTCTGACTGTCATGCTCAGCGCCGCAGTATGCGCGCCGTTCCGGACGGAAAAGGAGGCGGCATAAATGCGTATGTCTGTCGCATTCTTCACGATTCTGACGCAAAATCTTGTCTTTACCAGATTACTCGGCTTATCAGGCTTTTCGTTTTTGACGCAAAGGGGGAAAAGCCTGCTGCCTTCTTCGCTGCTCGTACTGTGCATCTGTCCGCTGAACACGGTTCTGCTGTTTCTGCTGCAAAGCCTGATTGCCGATCCCGTGTGGACCGCAGTCATTGCGGTGTGCCTGACTTTGCTTCTGACAGCGGCTGTTGATTTATTGCTGCGCGTACTTCTGAAAGAATCCGCATCGGCAGTCGAACCGCATCTGCTGACAGCCGCCTGTTCCGGTGCAATTCTTGGGATTCTTTGGCTCAGTGACGGTTCCGTTTCGGGCGTTTCTTCTGCTTTTTCCTACGGAATCAAAGAAGGCACCGGCTTTTTCATTGCCGCTGCGATGCTGGAGGCCCTGAAACCGGCTGTTTGCAGCGAACAGACGCCGGCCGTCTTCCGCGGATGGCGCGGGATATATCTTTCTGCAGGACTGCTTTCCATGGCGGCTGCCTGCATCACCGCTTCTGTTCTTTCCTGATTAGCTACTCAAGCGGATTCTATCCATGAAGCATGAGAGGATGTATTATGCAGTTCAAACACAAGAAAAAGGGCAGAAAGCTCTTTACAAGCAAAGACCGGAATCACCGCATTTTCAACCGGTATCATCCGATGCGCTCTGCTCTCGGCATCACGCTGACCGTTCTGCTGGCCGCCATGCTGGGAATCGTCGGATATAATGTGGTCGGCCCGCTGATGGCAAGGCTCTCTGCTGAAGCGGAATCGCCGACAAAAACAGATCAGCCTTTCTTTGAACAGGAGTCGGAACCGATCAAAACTACGATTTCTTCCTCCGAAGCAGAGGAGACCAAAACGACTGCCGCGGCAACCGGTACGGTCACTTCCTCCACGGCATCCGAAACGACTGTTCATACCGCGAAATTCGGTGAGAATGTGACGCTGGCTTACTGCATTACCCCGGAAACCTGTTCTGACCTGAAGCTGCTGGATACAGCAGCAGAACGCTGCGCATCAGAGGGCTTTTCGGCAATGATTCTGCCGATGAAGGTACCGGGCGGGCAGCTGCTCTATGCCTCTGCTGTCAAAGATGCCGCGACCTCCGGAGCTTTTTCTGATGATGCCCCCGCACCGGAAGCCGTCAAGGCAGTCCTCGATGCGCACGGGCTGAAGGGGATTGCCCAGATGGATCTGCTGACGGATCATCTGTTTCCGGCTGCTTTTTCAGACGGCGGGTACATGATCGCATCCAGTCAGACGCGCTGGCTCGACCGTGCAGAGGCAGACGGCGGAAAGCCCTGGATTTCTCCGTATTGTGCACATTCCGGCGCGTACCTTTCGTCACTTGCAGCAGAGCTTGTGGCAGCAGGCTTTCAGAATGTACTTTGTTATGACATCGCATTTCCGAAGTTTTTCAACAGCGACGAGGCCCTGCTCGGCAAACAAATTACCGATCCGAAACGGCGAAGCGAGGCTTTGACCGGACTGATTAACAAAATTGCGGCAGATGTGCCGCAGGCAGTCTTTTCCTTCTCGCTGAAGGATGTTATAAACGGAAAAGCGGAAGCCTTTGTCCCGGACGCTCTGACAGTTCCGGCGGTCTCCATGGACATAGATGTTACATCGTTCCGGTCACCTTTTATTTATGAGAATAAACGCTATGCACTCGGCCAGCTTTCCGAAGCCGAAAAAGCAGTGGAACTGCTCGGTCTGTGCAAACAGATTCTGGGGGATGTCAGACTGATTCCGTGCTTTGTCCGCGGCAGCCTGACGGATGAACAGTTCAATTCCGTATTGGAAACCGCTTATTCGGCCGGTTATACAGAGATTTACGCAGTCGATTAAACGGTATGCAGATTTGTTTTTCAGAGGGAGGTTATTATGAAAAAAATGTCCCAACACCTTGCAGCGCTACTCGCAGGCGTTGTATTGACAGGCAGTTTTTCTGCGCAGCGTCTTGATTTTACCCGTTATGTATCTGCAGATACGGAATCGCTTTCTGCATTTCTATCCCGGCTCACTTCGATGCACAGCGATCCCGCGGTTGATTCGGAACCGTTCTGCACGCTGCAGTTCTCTGAAAAGGAGCAGATGCTCTACCGGGACGGAACCCCCGTCGGTACATCCTTCGGCCCGTATCGGATTCAAAACAGAAAGCTGTATACCGTGCTGAATGATACTGACAGGACTGCGGTTCCGATCGAAGAAGCTGCCGCAAGAACCGGCTGCACGGTCAGCAGAAACGGCTCTGATCTGACTGTTCAGTCTCCGTTTCAGAACGCGAGACTGATTGTCAAGTCCGAAACGAAACCGCAATCCTGCGGCGCTGTACAGACGGTGTCCGGATACCGCGGGCTGTATGTCATGCAGTATGACACACCGGAACAGGCATATCAGGCCTATCAGCACTACAAAGAGGATCCTTCCGTCGTCTATGTGGATCCGGACACAACCTTCCGGGTGACCGGAAAGCCCTCTGTGTCCAAGGCGGCTGCAATTGATGAGGATAATCTGTCATGGGGCGTTGCAGACATCGGCGCAGATCGGTTCTGTCAATGGCTGAAAACGGAGAAGTCCGAGCTCCCGACCGTTCGTGTTGCTGTCATTGACACCGGCGTATATCAGGAACACACCTGGCTCGAAGGCAGAATCACGGATGACGGCGCCGGCTTTATCATGAATTCCGACGGCTCCTATCACGATGTTCACGGACACGGTACACACTGCTCCGGTATCATCGCGTCCTGTACTCCGGAAAATGTTAAAATCATTCCGCTGAAGGCACTGAACGATGAAGGCTACGGTGAGTCCATAGAAATTTACTGCGCAATGATGTATGCGCTGGAACGAAACGCGGATGTCGTCAGCATGAGCCTCGGCGGTCTGGGCGAATCTCCGCTGCTGGAGGATGCCTGCGCTGCGTTGGAAGAAGCGGACATTCCTCTCTGTGTTTCTGCCGGAAATGAAACCCAGGATGCCGTTTATAATCATCCTGCTTCGTTTCCGTCCTGCTTTACCATCGGTGCAATTGACTCGGATCACGAGCTTGCCTTATTCAGTAATTACGGCAGCGTGATAGATTTTGTGGCACCGGGTGTTTCCATCAACAGCTCGGTTACCGGTTCCCCGACAGCAACTGCGATGTGGGACGGTACCAGTATGGCAGCACCGTTTGTCTCTGCCGCGGTTGCTGATTTGCTGTCCTACCAGCCTTCGCTTTCCAATGATGATCTCTATCAGTTCCTTCGTGCGAATGCACTAGACCTCGGAGATCCGGGCTTTGACGATACATATGGCTGGGGTGAAATTTCGCTGGAAGATTTCCGTTTTTCTTCGGTTTACTGCCCGGCACCGTCAGCTTCGCCGAAAGGAGATTACTTCCCCGAAGCTGTGGATGTCAGTCTGTACTGTGCGGAATATCATGCGGCAATGTATTATACGCTTGACGGCTCCATGCCCGATCCGAAGACCGCAACACTCTATTCGGGACCGATACACATTGATAAAACAACCATGCTGCGTGCAGTGGCTTTCATCGATGGTGAAACAAGCCGGGAGATGACCGAAGTATACTGTCTGAACGGACAGGATCTTGCCGATCCGTATGAAATAGAAAACGGCGTTTTGAAGGCATATCACGGAGTCCTCTCAGAAATAAATCTATTCGATCTTACGCAGAAAACGCCCATCACTGAAATCGGGGAAGGCGCTTTTGAGGGCAATACCCGCATCCAGTATATCACATTGCCCAAATCGGTGGAAAAAATCGGAGACCGTGCATTTCATGGATGCAGCGAGCTGATCGAGCTGTCTGCACCCGGCGTGCGCACTGTCGGAGAGTCTGCTTTCTGCGATTGCAAAGAACTCAGAACACTTGATTTCAATAATCTGAGTGAAATCGGAAAAGCTTCTTTCAAAAAATGTTATGCGCTTTGTACGGATAAATATATCGTTTCCAAATATGTGACAGAAATACCGGACTATGCGTTTTACGGCTGCTTCTCCATTTCAGAGATAGAGCTCGGACCGGTTGTCAGCTTCGGAGACTGTTCGTTCACTGACTGCACAGAGATCAAATCCTTCGGCAAACTGTTTGAATGGAGAGCTGTCAAGTCTATCGGGGAACTCGCGTTCTCCAACACCGGTCTTACGGGCTCAATCTCGTTGGATCAGGTGGAAACGCTCGGAAAGAGTGCATTTTGTCTGTCGATGATTCAGGAATTGATCCTGCCGGAAACCGTCACAGAAATACCGGAGGGATTTGCAGAAGACTGCGGCTCTCTGCGCTCTGTTACGGCTCCGGGCGTTACGAAGCTCGGAGACCGCGCCTTCGCTCATGCGTATCTTTGCGATCTGATGCTGCATTTTGATGTGTCCAAAATCATTGAGATCGGCGAAATGGCATTGATGTTCAACCGGTTCTCAGAGCCGCTTTCCTTCGACTGCGTGACGACACTTGGATATCAGGCTTTTGCGCACACGGAAGGTGTCACGATGTCTTTTCCGGCTGTTCTCAACATTCCGAAAAGGGCGTTCTGGGAATGCGATGTCAATGTACTCTACTTACAAAATGCGGAAACAGTTGAAACAGAAGCAATCAGCGGAAAATGCGTAGCTGTCTTCGGCGAACGGGTACAGAACATTGCTGACAGAGGCTTACAGACAAAAACCCTTGCCGCTCCGGACGCTTCTCCGGTCCTGAGCTATGCTGCACAAAACAAAATAAACGCCTTCCGGATTCCGTATCTGCTGGCATCTGATGCGTATCTGGAAGTTCCGCAGGGTGAAATGGCT
>JAILIG010000080.1 GCA_024695445.1 Oscillospiraceae bacterium | reverse complement strand
CATGAGCCGCTCCGTGCTGACCTGCCGCGCCCGGACCGGCGTGTGCGCCAAGTGCTACGGCATCAACCTGGCCATCGGGGAGCCGGTGGGCATCGGCGAGGCGGTGGGCATCATCGCCGCCCAGTCCATCGGTGAGCCGGGCACCCAGCTGACCATGCGTACCTTCCACACCGGCGGCGTCGCCGGCGGGGACATCACCCAGGGCCTGCCCCGCGTCGAGGAGCTGTTCGAGGCCCGCAAGCCCAAGAAGATGGCCCAGCTGGCCGAGATCGGCGGCAAGGTCACCATCGAGGAGACCAAGCGCGCCACCATGTGCAGCCTGACCATCACCGCCGACGACGGCGAGGTCGTCACCTATATGCTGCCCTATTCCGCCGGCATCAAGGTCAAGGACGGCGACGTGATCGCCAAGGGCGTGGAACTGACCGAGGGCGCGCTGTCGCCCCACGACGTGCTGCGGATCCGCGGCGTGGCCGACTGCCACGGCTACCTGATCCGCGAGGTGCAGAAGGTGTACCGTCAGCAGGGCGTCGACACCAACGACAAGCACATCGAGGTCATCATCCGCCAGATGATGCGCAAGGTGCTGATCGCGGATTCGGGCAGCAGCTATCTGCTTCCGGAGTCCATGGTCGATAAGCGCGAGGTCGAGACGATCAACGCCGGCATTCAGGCGCGCATTGACGCAGGCGAAACCGATCTGCGGCTCGTGACAGTCCGTCCGACGCTGCTCGGTATCACGAAGGCATCCTCTTCCTCGGAGAGCTTCCTCTCTGCGGCATCCTTCCAGGAGACCGCAAAGGCGCTGACCGATGCCGCCATCAACGGCAAGAACGACTATCTGCTCGGTCTGAAGGAGAATGTCATCATCGGCAAGCTGATTCCGGCCGGAACCGGTATGCCGCTCTACAACAATGTGCAGATCGCCCGTGCGGACGGCTATACAGAGCATCCTGCTGCGCGCTGATCCCGCAGCTGTCCCGCAGGGGGATTCCGCACCGGAGTCCCCCTGCTTCTCTGCACTTTGGAAAGGAATTCCGCTTATGAAACACCGTTTTGGCTGCCGCGCCGCAGCCGTCCTTCTGATATGGGCCGCCGTGCAGACTGCTTTCCGGATGCCGGTCTTTGCCGAACCGGAGAATGAATCCGAAACGACCGCCGCAACCACAACCGCTTCCGAAACCACTGCACCCGCGGAAACGACCTCTGCCGCGCCGGTCACGACGGGCACGGTCACCGAGACAACGGTCACGACGGAGGAGACAACGACAACAGAGCAAACCACCGCACCCGTCGATGTCCTTGCGCGTATGCAGTATGAGGATGCGGAGAGCGGCGGTGTGCGCATCACGCGCTATGACTGGCTCAATGAGCGGGCAGTCGAGATTCCGGAGAATATCGGCGGTAAGCCCGTGACGGAGATCGGCGCCGAGGCGTTCCGGTACTGCTATGCGGACGAGATCCGGCTGCCGCAGAGCCTGCTGCTGATCGGAGACAATGCCTTTGCGGGCTGTGCCTATCTGACGGACATTCAGATTCCGCAGGGCTGCCGGTATATCGGAAGCTCCGCGTTTGAAAACTGTGTGCTGCTCCGGACGGCCGGCATTCCCGACACCGTCACCGAAATCGGGCAGGCCGCCTTTGACGACACGCCCTTCCTCACCGGACAGACGGATGATTTTGTCATTCTGGGCGGCGGCATTCTGTACCGCTATCAGGGCAGTGCCGAGCGCGTCACGCTGCCGGATACCGTCCGGACGATCGGACCGATGGCATTTGCCGGCAACCAGACCGTTCGCTCGGTCACACTGCCTTCGTCGCTCCGGCGTATCCGGAACACCGCCTTTGACGGCTGTACCGCGCTGAGCGAGATTCAGGCGGAGACAGCGCCCGCATCGGTGGAGGCCGGTGCCTTCCGCAGCACCAAGTGGTATGCGGAGCCGCAGGACGATTTTCTCTGCATCGGCGGGCTGCTTTACGCCTACCGCGGCGATGACGCCGAGGTGACCGTGCCGGACGGCATTACGGTCATCGGAGAATCGGCATTTCTCGGCAATGCGCGGCTTTCTGCCGTGACGCTGCCGGATTCCGCGGAGGAGATCCGCTATGCGGCCTTCAGCGGCTGCGAGGCACTTCAGGTCGCGGAGCTCGGCACGCATCTGCAAAGCATCGGCGATGCGGCCTTCAGCGGAGACAAGGCGCTGCGCTATCTCCGCACCGGTCAGAGCCTCACGGCGATCGGACGGCAGGCCTTTGCGGGCTGCACCGCGCTGAACGAGCTGCATCTGCCCGACACGCTGAACCGGATCGGCGCACAGGCCATCGGCTATGAGCCCGATGCCGCGGACGGCAGTCTCCGCAAGATGAATACGGCTATTACGCTCTTCTCAAACGCAGAGGCGGCAAAGAATTACGCCAGGGAAAACGGCTTGCTCTCGGCGCCGCTGCCCGCTGAGGAGAACACCGAACCCGCGCCGGAGATCACCACGGCTCCGGGACAGCACCGCGGTCTGAAGGGCCCGAACGGGACAGGCTGGGTGCCGGCCGTTCTCGCCGGCGGCGTGCTGGTGCTCACCGGCATCGTCGGCTGGCTGCTGCGCCGGCTGATCCGGCGGCGCTGAGCAAATAACTGTAAAAGCCCCCGCTGTCAGGCGAGGGCTTTTTTGATAAGGAAAGCTCCCCGTTTGAACGGGGAGCTCTCTTTTGTCTGTTGTCGCCGGCTTCAAAGCTCCGTGAGCTCTGCACCGAGGACGCCCTCGCGTTCCGTAATGCGGGCGAGCAGTGCTTCGATCGTCGTGAATTTGCGCGAGCGCAGAGAAATGATTGCTGTGTAGACCGGCGCTTCCAGGTCATAGATGCCGGTCACCTGCAAATTGCTGATGGCAAAGCGGTTGTCCTTGCAGCAGCGCAGAACCTGATCGAGCACGGTCTTTTCCTGATAAGTCAGGCGAAGATGAAACTCGGCATTTGTCCGCAGCTTGCTGCCGATGTCCGTGAAGAAAATCTCGATGCACAGCACGAATGCCGCAGCCAGCAGGCCGCCTTCAAAGAAGCCCACACCGATTGCCAGCCCGATGATACCGGAGGCCCAGAGTCCCGCGGCAGTCGTCAGGCCCTTGATTTTCTTGCTCTTGGTGACGAGAATCGTGCCGCCGCCGATGAAGCCGAGGCCGGACACGACCTGTGCGCCCAGACGGGACATATCAGTCGGCAGCTCGCGGTTGACGGCGAGGTAGATGCCGGTCATGGCGGCGATTGTCGAGCCGATGCAGACGAGCATATGCGTGCGGATGCCGGCGGGACGGTTCTTGTAGGAGCGCTCCAGTCCGATCAGGCCGCCGCAGAGGAAGGAAATCAGCATCCGGATTACCACGGTCAGCGGCGTGAGATCGCGGAGCGGGTTCAGTAGCTTCAGCACAGCGCACACCCCCTCACGAAATCAGCTCGCGCACCGCACAGACGCAGTTCAGCTCGGCGATGGACGAGAGCATAGCGGAATGGGATTCATTCCCGCGGGCGAGCTTCAGCACGATGATTGCGGCGGGCAGCTTGTCGCCGGAACGCTCCGTTCGTTCAAAGTCGATCTCAAAGATTTTTGCGCCGAGCCCGGTCATGGTTTCGGTGATCGTATTCATGTCGCCGATGTCTTCAAATTCGACATTGACCGTAATCATGCGAAGTCTTCGCTTGAAGGTCACCTCGACCGGGTGCATGATTTCCATGGCGATAACGATGCACAGCACGGACACGGCGATGACCTCGTAAAAGCCGGCGCCTGCCGCGATGCCGAGCGAGGCGGCGGCAAACAGTCCGATTGCGGTGGTCAGGCCGGAGATCTGCTGGTGCGCCACGGAGAGAATCGTGCCGGCGGCGAGAAATCCGATGCCGTTGATGACCTGTGCGGGGAAGCGCGTGCCGTCAAACTTGACATCGGCAAGACCGTACAGCCAAGCCCACTGCGTTCGCAGCATTTCGTATTCATAGAGGGAGATCAGCATGGTCAGTGCGGCACCGACACTGACCAGCATATAGGTTCGCAGACCTGCATTGCGGTTTTTCTTGGAGCGTCCGTAGCCGATTGCGCCGCCGGAGACCGCTGCCAGCAGGAGCCGCAGGACCACGGCGGGGAAGATGAAATTGCGCAGATATTCTGAAATCATGCTGTCCGTCACCTTGCTTTCGGCAGATTACAATTTTATTGTATCACAGGATTCGACAGAATGCAAGTCTTTTTTTGCGGGTAAACGGGGATTTCTGTCAGAGGATGTTCCGCAGCACGGTGTAGAGCAGTGCGGCCGCCAGCAGTCCGAGCCAGAATCCTTTTGTACGCGGAAACAGGCGTTTTTTCCTGCCGAGGGCTGCGGTCCAGAGCTCCGCATACCGCAGAAGCAGCAGCAGTGCGGCGGCAGGAATCAGGGCGTTCTGCCGGAGCGATTCCGCGAAATTGCCGCGCAGCAGCGCAGTGACGCTGTGTGTCATGCCGCAGGACGGGCAAAGATATCCGGTCAGTGTCCGGAAGATACACGGCGGCAGATACGGCGCGGCCAGCCGCAGATATGCCGTTTTCAGCAGGAGCATGACGCCGAATGCCGCGAAGGGCAGCAGACAGAGCAGCGGAATGCTTCGTTTTGACAGCAGATGCTTCGTTTTTTGCGCCAACTGCGGACACCTCGATTCTGTGATATCTCGATAAACAAAAATAAAATATCGAAAAACGATAAAAGTCTATTGACAAACAGAAAGAAATGTGCTATACTAAAATCACGGTACAAAACTGAAAAGGGGGAATACCTGTGAAATTCAAATGGACCGCCGAAAAATCGCTGTTTCTGACCTTTGCGCTGACTGCCGCCATGCTGCTGATGACGGTGTGCGGACTGTTTGCCGTCCCCGCGATGTCGCGCTGGTACAGTGCGCTGTCCGGTCACGGCCCTGCGGGCACTGTGCTGGGCATCTGCCTGTATCTCAGCCTGCTGGACGGCATTGCAGCGCTCTGCATTCTGCTGAAGCTGCTCGCCAACATCGCAAAGCAGAAGATGTTTGTTGAGGAGAACGCGCGCTGCCTGCGGCTGGTTTCATGGTGCTGCTTTTTCCTCGCCGCAATCTGGCTGTTCCTCGGCTGGTTCCGGTTCATCGCGCTGTGCGTCGGCATCATCGCGGCGTTTGCCGGCTTGGTCGTCCGCGTGATGCGGAATCTGCTGGAAACGGCGATTGCCATGCGCGAGGAACAGGACTACACGATCTGAACGGCGAAACGGCCGGATGGCTGAAAGGAGCGGATCTCATGCCGATTATTGTCAACCTCGATGTCATGATGGCAAAGCGAAAAATCTCCGCCGGAGAGCTCGCAGAGCGCATTGACATCACACCCGCAAACCTGTCCATTCTGAAAAACAACCGTGCCAGGGCGGTGCGCTTTTCGACGCTGGAGGCGATCTGTGAGGCGCTGGACTGCCAGCCGGGCGACATTCTGGAATTTATCAGAGAGGAGAAAAATGATGAAACACAAGAAGATTCCGGCCGCGGCAGCCGCGGCAGCGGGGATTCTCGCGCTGGCTGTCTGTCTGGCACCGGCTGAACTGCGCACGCAGATGAAATGGCGCTTTTATTCCGGCGCACGGCTGACCGGAGATGTGACGGTCACGCTGGACGGCAGGCCTTGTGCCTGCACGGTCACGGCGGGCGACGGAACGGCAAACAGTACGGACGGCATCCGCGGTCTGAATGTCACGGAACAAAATGACCGGCAGCATATTGAGATCGACACGGGCGGCAAAAACGATGCGAACCGGCATATCTTCACCGTGCAGCCGGAGGACGGCACGCTGCCGCCGGTGACGGTCGAGATCTCGTTTACATGGTGGAAGACCGCGGAATTTGATCTGCACATCGACGCGGACAGCGCGTCCGGCGGGATGACAGCCGACGGAGAATGTAAAATGCTCCGGGACGACGGCAGCTGGGAAACCCGCACGAATACAGTGTCTGAGCAGCCGTACCGGCTGGTGTTCAGAGATGTCTGAGGGAGGAAGGTTATGAAAAAAATTATGATTCTGTGCGGCGTTCTGCTTGCCGCTGTGCCGGTTGTACTGGTCAAAGGAAAAGAATGGTGTCAGGACAGTTATGTTTGCGATGTGAACAGCGCCGCAAGATCTGTTTTCACCTACACACAGGTGTGGCTGACCGATATATACGGCCATGATTGCAATTCCCGTGCGGAGGAGCCGCTGCATGACGGCATCTACCGTGCGGAATATGATCCGAAGGCCGGGACGCTGACTTACTGTACAACAGACGGCGAAACGGAAGTCAGGACAGACTGGAAAAGTCCAACAAGAAACAAGATGTACTTCATCATTGATATCAGAGATTGCAGTACAAATCAAGTGTGTGCGTGCCGCAGCAATACCCTGACAGAGGCAGACCTTGTGCCGGCGGGGCGCGGCGTCAAAGAAGGGGACCGTCCGCCGATTGAACTGACGCTTGCCGGGTTCTGGCTGGACAGATATATTGCCTATGTCAACTACGATTATACGCCGCGGCCTGCTGAATCTGCTTGACAGATTTGTATCATTTTGCTATAATCATGACAGAGCCGCATTCTGCCGGCTTATGATCCGACAAACGACAGGAGGATTCACGCAATGAAAAAGAAACCGGTTTTGATTCTCTGCGGCGTTCTGCTTGCCGCAGCCGCCGTGTCAGCCGCCCTGGTGAAGGTCAGAGACTGTAATCAGAAGGAGTATGCGACAGCTATGAACAGCGCAGCGAAGTCTGCATACGCGCACACGGCGCAAACGCCCGGACTGGTGCTGCCGCAGGAGGATGCAGAAGCGCCGCTGCTGACGGACGGCATTTACAGCGCAGAATACAGCCCGTCTGACAAAAAGCTGATCTACCGCACGGCAGACGGCAGGGATGTGACGGAGTCTGCGGCGGATTTCTCCGACCGGAAGCTGTACTTCATGGTTGAGATCAAGGACGGTGCGGTCCGGCAGGTCAGCGCGTGCCGGAGCAAGGATGTCCTGACGGAGGAGAATCTTCTGACACGGCAGACGCATGATCCGTTCTTTGCCATGTCGCTTTCCGAGTACTGGCTGAACCGGTTTATCGGGTATGCGCCGGTAAGCCAGCCCTGATACCCCCATTATACCACGCCGCCCCGAAAATGTAAAGCTGTTATGCGGTGCCGGTTTATGCGGGATCTCCGACGGATTCTCGTGGGGAATCAAGCGGCAGCCCGCCGCATTCATCTTGCAATTTCCGCAAAAATATGCTATACTGCTGGTATGCGGAAATCATTACTGAAAAAAGGGGCATTGACCATGAACATCATCAAATCCCTGTTTGCCGCGGCGCTGGGCATGATTCTGCTCTGCGGATGCGGTGCCTCCGTACCGGAGCAGACCACGGTACCGGTTCTGGGAACCTATGAGGACAACCCGTACTTTGACATTGTGGACACTTCCGTGATCCGCAGTGCCGATCCGTTCACGAAAGAGCCGCTCACCGTCGTCATTCACAAGCTGTATGCCAAGGAGAGCGTGGACATTGATACGGAGCTGACGGCATATGACGCATCCGGCACCAAGCTGGGCGACAGCCGTGATTTTACGCTCCCGCTGGTGCAGGGAACATACAATTTCCTGATGTTTCCGTTCGAGACAGTGGAACCGGTTGCGGAAACAAAGGGCTCCTACGATGTCTGCAAAGCGCTGGAGAGAGGGCCGGAGCATTCCGTTGAAATGATCCAGTGGATCAAGGAGGACGCCGGCCTGAAGGTCGCCGTGCAGCAGACCGCAGGCAAGGTCGGGCCTCTGGCAAGAGGGCGTTTTCTGCTGTGCTGCGGCGATCGGATCATCGGCTGCGCGAGAAGCTGGTTTTTCAAGGATTATCTTCAGAATTCGGGCGATACCGCCGAAATCCTTGCCGATGACTGGAGCGCATATTTCTGCGAAGAAGGTCAGAGCCCTGACAGCGTCGAGATGTTCCTGAATCCGTAACAGAACCGCCTGCACGGCATAGAGCGCTGTGCGGGCGGCTTTTTTGTGTGAATGCGCAGCATTCCCGCTGCGGGACACAAACTGCTTGCAATTCCGGCGGAAATATGATATACTGTATCTGTATGGGCGGACGCAGTCCGCAGAAACCGCAGCAAAGGAGTACTGATATGCAGCTCGATCAACAAACACTGGATACGCTCGCCTGGCTGTCCAGACTGGACATTCCCGAAAATGAAACCGAGGCGCTCTCTGAAAGCATCGCCGAGATGCTGACCTTTTTCCAGCAGCTTTCCGCACTTGATACCGAAGGCGTGGAACCGACCGCGCACATTGCGCCGCTTGAAAATGTCCTGCGCGAGGACATCCCCGCCGCAGAACGCCTCGACCGCGAGACACTGCTCTCCGGCACCGAGTCCGAGGACGGTCTGATTACCCTGCCGCGGGTTATCGGCTGAAAGGAGCGCAGACATGGAATACAGCAAAATGAACATCGCGGAGCTCTCTGCTCTGCTCGGACGGCGTGAGGTTTCGGCAAGAGAGCTTGCCGCCGACGCGCTGAAAAAGATTGCCGAAACGGACGGCAGAATCGGCGCCTACCTGACCGTCGCCGAGGAAGAGGCTTACCGTCAGGCGGATGCCGCCGACAAAATGCGTGCAGAAGGCAGGGCCGGCGCACTGACCGGCATCCCCTTTGCGATGAAGGACAACATCTGCACGAAGGGCGTGCGCACGACCTGTGCCTCGAAAATGCTCGAACACTGGCTGCCGGTCTATGACGCCTGCGTCACGGAACGGCTGAAGGCCGCCGGCGCAGTCATGCTCGGCAAGACGAACATGGACGAATACGCCATGGGCTCCTCGTCGGAGAATTCCGCGCTGCAATTAACGCGGAATCCCGCAGCCCCCGACTATGTGCCGGGCGGCTCGTCGGGCGGCTCTGCGGCAGCCGTTGCGGCGAACGAATGCGCCTTTGCAATCGGCTCGGATACCGGCGGCTCGATCCGTCAGCCGGCGTCCTTCTGCGGCGTGGTGGGCATGAAGCCGACCTACGGCACCGTGTCCCGCTACGGTCTGGTCGCCTATGCGTCGAGCTTTGACCAGATCGGCCCGCTGACCAAAACCGTCGCGGACAATGCGAAGGTGCTGGAGGCAATCTCCTGCCACGACCGCCGCGATTCGACCTCTCTGCCGGAATTTGA
>JAILIG010000161.1 GCA_024695445.1 Oscillospiraceae bacterium | reverse complement strand
AACACCGGTTATGTGCTGAAAAAGATACAGTCTGCATTTATCGAAAATCATGTGAGCTATGTGTTTGAAGCAATCTCGCGCGAAAACTTTGCAGCTTACTGCGCTGCCAACAATACGGATTTTGTACCTGCGAGAATCGGTGCATACTGGAACGGCAGTACGGAGATTGTTGTTGTCGCCGATGATCAGGAGCATGACAGTATTTTTGCCGGTGAATGCAAATACTATGACAAGCCGGTTCCGGCAGATGTGTATTTCGATCTGAAGAAAAAGTGTGAGGGTGTTCCGGAGTTTCAAGGAAAACACATTGTTTACGGCATCTTTTCAAAGAGCGGCTTTGAGCAAAGGCTGTTGGATGCAGCAAAAGAGAATCTGGATCTGTATCTGTTCGATCAGGGTGAACGAATCTTGTAATAAAGCGTAGGAATAGTCCTCACCCATCGCTTTACAAAGCCTCCGGCGTTTTGTCGGAGGCTTTGTTCGCATCTGAACATTTCTTACTCTGAATCATCGGCCGCCGGCTGACCGGTATTCTCGCTGTAAACCGCCTGTGCTTCCTCGGCAAGTTCCTGCGCCTGCTCCGGAGAACCCTCAAGCATGCCGAGCAGCTGATCCACGCTGATGCCGGTCAGTGCATCACCGGCACGCTCAAAAAAGTCGAGCAACTTATTGATCCTGTCCGTGGTCATCTCATTGCCGCTGCCGCTCATGATCTTCACACGCTGCATCAGTTCCTGCTGCCGCAGTTCGGCACAGACATCCTCCAGCTGCTTGATCAGCTTCCGGTCAGCATTGTTCTCAGCCCGAAGCTTCAGGATTTTCTGCTCCCGCTTCGCAACCGCGGCTTCCCTGCGTTCAATGGCTTGCAGCGCACCGCGCAGCGTGTAGTTTTTTGCAACCGGTACAGGGATGTCTGCCGGCTCCATTTCCGCTTCTTCGACCACATGGTTTCTTTTCTTCTCATTCATCATTGCCCTCCGAAATTGTTTTTGCAAGCAAATCCGAGATTTTCTCCGGATATGCAAGGCTTCCTGTTTCATCGCCGAATGCATCGTTTTCCCCAAACATGAACGATCCGGTATAGATCTCTTTCGGATTCACGGGGTTGACGGTGTTTTTGTTCAGTACAGTCAGAATATTCTCCTGATAGAACGCATAAGACGGAGCAAGCCGCACCGTATCATCAAAGGCAGATTTCGATTTCTGCCCGATCACCTTGAAATCAGCATGGGAAACGCAGTTCGTGATCAGGTGACCGTGTTTTCCGCTTCCGTCTACGGCGATCATACCGCCGACCGTTCCCAGTTTGATGAATTCGACACGCTCTGTATCCTTGAACTCACCGCAGGAGAAATTCAGCTCATTGCAACAGCAGTTTGAGATCATCGCACCCTCGGCATCGGTCGTTCCTTCCGCTGCAATGCCGCCCGCAGCGGTTTCTGTTTTCAGGATAATGCTTCTCGCAAGACATCCCTGAATGCTGCCGCCGTAGCTGTTCGGCAGCTCGCGTCCCTTTGCGTCATAGGCTCTTGCGCCCGCCGCAGAGCCAACCACGCCGCCTGCGTTAAAGATATTGCCCTGCGCAGAATAGTAATAGACAGCGGAATCCGTCACCGTAGCAGGCTTGCCGGAAATACCACCGCAATAGAGATAGTAGTCCGGCAGCTCATTGGAAATGCCAAAATCCGTAACATAGCAGCCGTCAATCTGCCCTCCGATGCCCGTAATCGCACCGATGCAGTGCTCCGCGTGTTTTGTAGGCTCGAACGGTTCTTCTTCCGGCTCGATGATATTTCCGTCCTCGTCATATTGGATCACATCCGGCGGCACGACTTCCATTGTCGTGACTGCAGGTTCGCTCTCCGCTGTTTCCGGCTCAGGCAGTTTCACAGAAATGGACGAATGCGACACAGAGCAATGCTCAATGACCGTTTCACCGGTCTCATAAACCTGTTCATCTTCCGCGAGATAATGATAGTTATATGCCGTACAAACCAGAAAGCCGTAATCCTTGTATTCGTCCGAAACGATCGCAGAATTGCGGATATTCACATTTCGAATCACCGCGCCGGATACCGTTTCAAACAGCGGCGCGTTGAGGTTTTCGATCAGGTATCCGCCGCCGTCATACTCAAAATGCTCGGAATCCGGATCTGCTTTCAACTCATTGACCGTGCGAATCGGCGTATGCGAAGCCCATACCGGAAAAGAAATATCCGCGGTCTGCCGGAAATACCCGCGCGCCTTTTCTTCGCTCATGAGCTCCAGCTGATCGAAATAGTCAATGCGGTACGGATTGTCTTTTGTTCCGGAACCACCGCCGTATTTCACCAAAACACGATAGAGCTTGGTATCTGCCGTAAAGTCATACGCCTGACCGCCGTAATACTCGATCTTCTTGCCGTTCGGGTCAGATGTAAAGCCCCAGGAATAGCCGGGAACATGAGTGAAAAAGTCGGTCTTGTCAAATTCCGGCAACAGAATAGTCGCCTTCCCCTTGCTGACCGCACCCTTGAGCTGCAAATCCTCAACCGGTACGGCGGAATAGCTGCGGTCAATGGTCACGGTAATCTGCTCAGCATTCTCTGCAATCTGCTCCTGCTTCGGGATAATCAGCCCGT
>JAILIG010000071.1 GCA_024695445.1 Oscillospiraceae bacterium | reverse complement strand
AGCCTTGATGTTATGGCAGGCTTTTCCGCGCTTATACGCAGCGTTTCTGTTTGCGTCGAACAGGCGAGCGAGATACTCTCCATTCCCGAAATGGACATAAACGGCGACGAAATCACGCCTGAAAGCCACGATATAGAGCTGAAAAACGTCACATTCGCTTACGAAAACAGGACTATTATCAACGGCGTTGACCTGAAAATTCCCGAATGCACTACAACTGCGATCGTCGGACCGTCCGGCGGCGGAAAGACTACTCTCACCAATCTTATGGCGCGTTTCTGGGACGTACAGAGCGGCGAGGTTCTCCTCGGCGGAAAAAATGTCAAGGGCTACAGCTTCGACAGTCTGATGCGGAATTTCAGCTTTGTGTTCCAGAGAGTGTATCTCTTTGAGGATACGATTGCGAATAATATCCGCTTCGGCGAGCCGGATGCACCGATGGAAAAGGTTGTTGAAGCAGCGAAAAAGGCTCGCTGCCACGACTTCATCATGAGCCTGCCGGACGGCTACGATACCGTGATCGGCGAGGGGGGACTGAGTCTCTCCGGCGGCGAAAAGCAGCGTATTTCCATTGCAAGAGCGATCATGAAGGATTCGCCGGTTATCATTCTCGATGAAGCGACTGCAAATGTGGATCCGGAAAATGAGGCAGAGCTGACCAAGGCGATCGAGGAGCTGACCAAAGAAAAGACGATCATCATGATCGCACACCGGCTGAAAACAGTCGAGCACGCCGATCAGATCATCGTCATCGACGGCGGAAAAATCGTGCAGCAGGGCAGACATCATGAGCTGATGCAGCAGGACGGCATCTACCGCACATTTGTCACGGACCGGCAGAAGGCGGCAAGCTGGAAGCTGTGAATCAATCCGCCATATGAAAACGAAAACGAGCTTATACGCAGTTGTATAGGCTCGTTTTTGCTTTATTTCCATATCAGCAAGCGAAGCACAGCATAATCAATCCCCGAAAACAGCAGCGCCATGATTGCAGTATACACACAGCCGAGCAGAAAGCCCTTGAAATGGAAGAAATAGTCATGATAGCCCCGGCAGCCCTCTGTGCCCTTCAGGACGATCCATTTCGGCGTGACCGTGCATACGATCAGCCAGTCCATGACCAGCAGATCAACCGCATTCCATGTCATGGCGATGAGGAAGATATATTTCAGCACCTGCAAAAATGAAGTCTGTTCGCTGTGAAATCGCAGCAGTCCGAATGCCAGGAGAACGCCGAAAATGATAAGACCGCCGACTGCGCCGAACCGTTTTGCGGCCTGCTCCTGCGCTGCTGTCGGCTTTTCGATCGCTGCCGCTGCCTGAATATCCTTCGGATACTCGTGCAGCATGGAAAACGGATAGAATTTCAGAATCAGAAATATATACACGCTCCACATGACCGACCAGAGCAGACCGCATACCAGTGCCGGAAGCATCCCGTTCACTTCTTTCCGACAAGCAGAGCGGAGCCGCTCAGACCGAGCAGCTTTGCTTCGCCCTTTGACATGAACATCCCGTCTGTCGTGCCGATCAGCTCTGCGGCTTCATAGCCCTCGTCGTACAGCTCTCTGACAAACTGCTGCATATCGCCGTAGCGCGCCTTTGACATAATATCATGAATGGCGAATGTGCCGCCCTTTTTCAGGACACGCAGCGTTTCCCGCAGAAGCGTCTGCTTGCTGACGCCTGCGATATTGTGATATACATAGTTGCTTGTTACCGCGTCAAAGTATTCGTCGGGATAATCCAGCCTGCAGGCATCCCCCTGATAAAATTCCGTATTCTGAACGCCCTCTGCACCGGAATTGTTCTCGCAGAGCTGCTGGCTGAACGACGCATATTCCATGCCCCAGCGGTCAATGCCGATCATTTTGCCCTGCGGATTCCGCTTGGCACAGGCAATCGTCAGCGCACCGCTTCCGCAGCCGACATCCAGCCCGATGCCGCCTTCGGGCAGTGTGATGTATTCCGCAGTCCCCTCGACGATCTCTTTGGAAAGCTGACGCTTGCCGTCATAGGAGAATTTACCGTGTGCATAAGCACTCCACGCTGTCATCGCACCGCAGACGAGCGTGCCTGTGCCGGCCGTTCCGGCAAGCGCTTTTTTCAGCGCCGGATTCATTTTACGACACATCAGGGCGGCCGTCCCCGCGCCGAGAATCACCGTTCCTGCGGCCAGTGCCGCGATCATTCCGTTCGGTACCCAGTTCTTGTAATCTGCGCTCATCATGACACTCCTTTACACTGCACTTATTTTTTTTCTGAAAAAGCCTTTCTTCTCATACGGCCCGCAGGTCACATTCAAAACCTGATACCCCGAACCGTCCAGCGCGGCAGTTACCATTTCTGCGGTCAGTTCATTTTCGCTGATGATAACCGTCTCGCCCTTTTTATGGGAAGAAGATACTTTTTTCACGGTCAGTTTGGTGCGGATCGCATCGTTGACATGAGATTCGCACATCCCGCACATCATGCCGTCAATTCTGACAGTTGTCTGATACATAGCTCCTGTTTTCCTTTCCTCCTGTTTGATTTGCGGCATCGGTTCCCGCAAAGCGTTCCGGATGCAGAAATCACGGTGTTCTGCGCCCGTGCTTGTGGTTAGCATACGCAAACTCATGATTCTATTATACCATATGCGAACCGAAATTTCAAGATGTCACAGAAAAAAAACGCCCGGTTCCGGACGGCGTTTTATGATCGCTTCTGTACGGAATCTGTTTTTATTTGCAGGGAACCGCCGCCGCGCAGGGCTTTCTGCCGCCTGTCCCTGCAAATACCGGTTTTTCGGTGTGCGGGTTGAAATCCGGCCGGAAATGTGGTATAATCAGAATGAAAGCAAATGCCGTTTTTTGAGAAATGTCTGAAAGGAGGAACGGTTTGTGAATACGCAGATTCAAATGCTGGACTGTACGCTGCGGGACGGCTGCTATATCGTCAATTCGCAGTTTGGCTCGGCCGCCATACGCGGCATCATTTCCAAATTGCAGGAGGCGAATGTGGAGCTGATCGAATGCGGCTGGCTCAAGGATCAGCCGCACAGGGAGGGCTCTGCCTTTTATCATGTGCCATCGGACCTTGCGCAGTATCTGACGGTCAAGGATCCGCGCCGGACTTATCTTGCGATGATCGACTGGGACCGCTATCAGCTCGATGCGCTGCCGCCCTGCGACGGAAAGAGCATCGACGCGATCCGCGTGGTCTTTCCGCACGGCAAGGTCAGAGAGGGCACCGAGGTCGGCAGAAAGGTCGGCGAGAAGGGCTACCAGGTGTATTTTCAGGCCGCCAATACGCTGGCCTATACCGATGAGGAGCTGATTGAGCTGGCAGAGGCCGTCAACGCCGCAAATGCCGTCAGTCTGTCCGTCGTCGATACCTTCGGCGCGATGTATGAGGAGGATCTGGAACGGATCGTCCGGGTGCTGGACCGGCATCTTGCAAAGCAGATCCGGCTCGGCTTCCACTCGCACAACAATATGCAGCTCTCCTTTGCGCTGTCGATCCACTTCATCAAGCTGCTGCAGGAGAGCGGCCGCGGGGTGGTCGTGGATGCCAGCCTCTGCGGAATGGGACGCGGCGCCGGCAACACCACGACCGAGCTGCTGACCAGCTATCTGAACCGCAGATGCGGCTGCCACTATGACCTGGACGCGGTGCTGGACGCGATCGACACCTATATGGAGTATTTCCGCGAGCATTTCCGCTGGGGATATTCCCCCTCGTACTTTGTCGCGGGCCTCAACTGCTGTCATGTCAATAACATCGCGTATCTGCAGGAGAATCACCGCACCCGTTCCAGAGATATGCACCGCATCATCGAGTCGCTGACACCGGAGGACCGCCGGAAATACGACTACGACCTGCTGGAGCAGAAATTCCTTGCGAACCAGAACCGCTATGTGGACGATACCGCCGCGGTTGCGCAGCTCCGGCAGGCGCTTGCCGGACGCAGCATCGTGCTGATCGCGCCGGGCAGACGCTCGGTCACGCAGCAGGAGCAGGTGCTCGACTATATCCGTGCGCATGACGCCGCGGCAATCGCCGTCAATGCGCTGCTGCCGGGCTACCGCTATGACTGGGCGTTCTTTGTCAATCCTGCGCGGTATGAATACGCGGCGAACGCCAACCCCGAACAGTTTGCGGCGACGCCGAAGATCCTGCTCTCGTGCATCAAGCACACCCCGGCGGAGGACGAGCTGATTATCAGCTATGACCACGCCGTCCGGCGCGGCTGGCGCTGCTTTGACAATGCGGTCATCTGCTGCCTGCGCCTGATGGATCTGCTGGGCGTTGAATCCGTTGCGCTGGCCGGATTTGACGGCTTCAAAAAGCATTACAACGAAAGCTACGGCGATCCGTATCTGCCGACGCGCAATCCCGACGGCGACTGGGACCGCCTGAACGAGGATGTTCTCGCACTGTTCCGGAGCTTCCGCAGCGGCGCCGTCCACTGCCGGACCGTCAGCTTCCTGACAGAGAGCTTTTTCAATCAGTAACAAAGGAGCGTTTCATGCAGATTAAGGTTTCCGATTATGTGATCCGCTGTCTGGAGCAGACCGGATCGTCCCATATGTTCATGCTGCCGGGCGGCGGTGCCATGCACCTGAACGATTCCCTCGGCAAAAGCGAAAAAATCCGCTTTGTCTGCTGCCAGAACGAGCAGGGCGCCGCGATTGCGGCGGAGGCGTATGCCCGCGTCAGCGGTACGCCCGGCCTGCTGATGGTCACAACGGGCCCTGGCGGCACCAATGCGCTGACCGGCGTGGCGGGCGCGTTCATCGAGTCCACGCCGATGATCGTCATTTCCGGACAGGTGAAGCGGCTGGATATGATCCGCGGACAGGGCATCCGGCAGCAGGGAATGCAGGAGCTGGACATCGTTTCCGTCGTAAAGCCGATTACCAAATACGCCGCGCTGGTCGATGAGCCGCAGATGATCCGCTATCATCTGGAGCGTGCGGTCTACGAGGCGACGCACGGCAGAAAAGGTCCGGTCTGGCTGGACATTCCGCTCGATGTGCAGGCAACGGTTGTCGAGACAGATACGCTGACCGGATACACGCCCTTTGAGGTACCGAAGCCGGATCCCGAACGCGCCGCACTGCGCATCATCGAGGCGCTGAACCGCTCGGAGCGCCCTGTCCTGCTCGCCGGAAACGGCATCCGGCTGGCCGGCGGCATCGGGGCGTTCCATGAACTCGAACAGCTGCTCGGCATCCCCGTCCTGACCACATGGAACGGCATCGACCTCACCGACGGGGACGATCCGCTCTGGTTCGGCAGACCGGGCGGTCTCGGCCACCGCTATGCGAACCTCATCCAGCAGAATTCCGATTTCTTCCTCAGCATCGGTGCGCGCATGAACCTGCTCCAGACCGGCTATAACTTCGAGGGCTTTGCGCGTGAAGCGGTGCGCGTCATGGTCGATATCGACGAGCAGGAGCTGCACAAGGTCAATGTCCGTCCGGACATCGCGGTCTGCGCGGATGCAAAATGCTTCATCGAAACGCTGCTGCACCTGAAAGACCGCATTCAGCCGAAGGACCGCAGCGCATGGCTGGATTACGCCGCCCGCATGAAGGCGCGTTATCCGATCATTCTGCCGGAATACCGCGAACAGGCGGAGCTGGTCAATACCTACTGCCTGATCGAAACGATTTCCGAGCAGATGCGCGCAGAGGATATCTATGTGTCCGGCAGCTCCGGCAGCTGCATCGACATCTCCATGCAGGCATTCCGCGTCAAAAAGGGGCAGCGTGTGTTCTGCACGAAAGGTCTGGCTTCGATGGGCTACGGCCTGCCCTCTGCGATCGGCGCCTGCCTTGCGGGCGGAGGACGCCGCACGGTCGGCGTCAACGGGGACGGCGGCTTCGTGATGAACATTCAGGAGCTGGAGACCATTCGCCGGCTTCAGCTGCCGGTCAAGCTCTTTGTGCTCTGCAATCACGGCTACGGCGCGATTCAGGCGACACAGACAAATGTCTTTGACCGCCATTTTGTCGCCTGCAATCCCGAATCCGGGCTGACGCTGCCGGATATCCGCCGCATCGCGGAGGCATACGGTCTCCGCACCTTCCGCATTGAGCGGAACGCCGACCTCGAAGAAACGGTCCGCGCCGTGCTCGAAGCGGACGGCCCCGTCATCTGCGAGGTGCTGACGCCGATCACACTCACGGCGCGTCCGAAGCAGGTCTCTTACCGCCGCAGTGACGGGCAGATGGAGTCTCTGCCGCTCGAATTTATGAATCCGCCGCTGCCGGAGGACGAGCTGCGCGAGGATATGATCATCCCGATGTACCCGCTTGCGTGAAAGGAGCCGTTCAATCTTGCCGACGATAAAATATGTGATCTTTGATCTGGACGGTACGCTGCTCGATACGAGCGAGGGCATTCTGGAGAGCATCGCCGCGGCCGCGGAAAAGATGGGACTTCCGCCGCTGACGAAAAGGCAGCGCATGAGCTTTCTGGGGCCGCCGCTTCCGCAGTCGTTCGTGACGAATTACGGATGCAGCGCGGAGGAGGCACAGCGCGCCGCCGCCGTATTCCGTGCGCATTATCAGGCGGGCGCCATGCTCAAGGCAAAGCCGTACCGCGGTATTTTTGCGCTGTGCAGACGCCTGAAGGAAAACGGCATCCGCATGGCCGTGGCAACCTATAAGCGCGAGGATTACGCGCTGACGCTGCTGAGACACTTCGGCTTTGACCGGTACTGCGATCCGATGCACGGCGCCGATCCGGAGAACCGGCTGAAAAAAGAGGACATCGTTCGCCTCTGCCAGAAGGAAATGGGCGCCGATGCGGAAAACAGCGTGCTGGTCGGCGATACCGCACATGATGCACGCGGCGCGGTGCTGGCCGGAACACCGTTTCTGGCCGTGACCTACGGCTTCGGCTTCCGTACGGAAGCGGATGCCGCGGAATTCCCGCATATCGGAACCGCCGCAAAGCCCTCGCAGATCGCAGACATTCTCCTGCAATAAACCGTATTTGTGCAGACTGCCGGGGTATTGCGGGGCTCTGCTTCCATGCCCCTGCCGGAGGGATAATTTCTTTCCGGATTTTCTGCGCGTAAAAACCCTGCCTCCCGTTCGGTTCACGGGGGGCAGGGCTTTTTTTATGGGATTTCAAAGGACACTGTCCCTTTGGCGGGAGTCTGAGGGCGGAGCACTCAGAGCGTCCCGTGACAGCCGGCTGCACGGATCCGGTTATTCTGCGGAGAGCGGCAGCAGTGTCTGGGTGGCGACATCGGCGAGGCCGTGTGTTGTCATCTTGATTGCCGGAATGACGGTCAGCGAGACAAACGCCATATTCATAAATGGTGCCACATTTTCCGGCACGCCCATTGCGCGGACGGTTTCATTGAGCCGGCGGTTCTGCGCGGCGACGGTCTGTGCGGATTCCCCGCTCATCAGGCCGGCAATCGGCAGCGGCAGCTCCGCGGTGACGGCTCCGTTCTCGGCGCAGACAAATCCGCCCTCCAGCGCACGGACGCGGTTTGCCGCAGCCGCCATATCCGCGTCATTTGTGCCGATGACGATGAGATTGTGCGCATCGTGCGAGACAGAGGCCGCAATCGCGCCGCGCTTCAGCCCGATGCCCTGAATATAGCCGATGCCGCGGTGACCGGTGCCGCGGTGCCGCTCAATGACGGCGAGCTTCAGGATATCGCGGGCGGTGTCGATGCCGTTGTTCTGCGTGAAATCGAGTGCTTCGTGCCGTTCCTCAGTCAAAAGCTCTCCCGGCTGAATGCCGATGATTCTGCATTTTCCGTGCTGCGGCGGGACGGCGAAGTCCTCTGCCGTCAGCGGATCGAGCCGGAAGGAGTGCAGCACGCGGTTCCAGCGTGCAGACCGGTACTGCGGTGCCGGGAACGCAAAGCAGACGCCGTTTTCGGCGGCGGGAATGCCGCGGGTATAGACCGCTTCGACATCGGCGGTGTCCAGATCGCGCAGGATGTTCAGATCGGCGCGGTAGCCCGGTGCAACGGCGCCGACGCCGCGCAGCGAAAAGCACTGTGCCGCCTGCAAGGTTGCCATGCGGATGCAGGTCACGGCGGATTTTCCCGCCCGCACCGCCGTCCGGATCATCGCGTCGATGTGACCGTCGGAGAGCAGCTCCTCCGGATGCTTGTCGTCGGAGACCAGCAGGCAGCGGGACGCATACGGCGCATCAAAGAGCGGCAGCAGTGCGCTGAGATTCCGTGCGGCCGTGCCCTGCCGGATCATCAGCCACTGCCCCTTGCGCACGCGCTCGATCGCCTCGGCCGCAGAGGAGCATTCGTGGTCACTCTGAATGCCGGCGGCAATATAGCGGTCCAGATCGCGGCCGGTCAGCAGCGGAGCGTGTCCGTCGATGACCTTGCCGGCGGCCTTTGCATCGGCGAGCTTTTCCAGAACATAGTCCGCGCCCGCCAGTACGCCCGGATAATTCATCATCTCGGCAAGCCCCGGCACCCGCGGGTGGGTGTAATACGGCTTTAAGTCCGCCGCATCCAGCTTCGCGCCCGACTCGTCCAGCGGCATGGCCGGAACACAGGACGGCAGCATCAGATATACCTGAAGCGGAAGCCCCTCACTTATTTGCAGCATGAAATCAATGCCGTCCGTTCCCGCGACATTGGCGATCTCATGCGGATCGGCGACAATCGCGGCGGTGCCGTGCGGCAGAACGGCGCGTGCCAGCTCGGCGGGCGTCAGCAGGGTGCTCTCGATGTGAATATGCCCGTCGATGAAGCCGGGGCAGAGAAATCTGCCGGTCACATCGCGGACCGTGTCTGCATCACAGTCGGTGTAGTCGCCCGTTCCCAGAATCACGCCGTCGCCAATCAGAACATTTTCGCGGCGCAGCTCGCCGGTGAAGACATTGACAACCGTGCCGTTTTTGAACAGTGTTTTCATGAGTCTGCCCCCTTGTTCACATTTTCTCTATTATAACACAGCTCCGCCCTTTTTGCAAGCGCGCCGCGCCGCATAATGCTCTGCGGGGCGGCATATGCTGATCCGGGAGGGGATGCGGAATGCGAACGGTAGTACGGGCTTGTCTGCTGGCCGGAATTCCGGCTTCGGCGGGATTGTTTCTGCTGCTTGCGGCGGCGGTGCAGCGGGTGGATCTGCCTGAGGCGGTTTTCCCAATGCTTGCGGCGGTTCCTGTCGTCGCGGGGAGCTGTCTTGCGGGCGAGGCCGCGGGACGGCGCGGGCGGCGGGGCGGTCTGCGGCTGGGTGCAGCTGCGGCGCTGCTCCTGACCGGACTCTGGTGTGCGGCGGCGGGTGTGCTCATGAAAAAACCGCCTGATCCGTTGCTTTTCGGCATCTCCGTGCCGGCGGGAATGCTCGGCGGTATCCGCGGCGTAAACCGTCCCGCGCCGAAGATCCGGCGCAGACTGCACCGGCTTCCGGCCTGGTGGACCGCGCTGCGGCTTCGTGTCGAAACACGCAGTTTTTTAATCGGAAAACGCAATTTTTGAGAAGTGCTGTCCGGGCATCTTGTCCCGATTTTGCGAAACAGAGCAGGATTCTCTCAGGAAGCCTTAGGACGGACTTTATATATTTAGGAAAATTTCAGCTAATTTGTATAGTCAGAGGCGGAATCGAACTATCAGTTTTGACGAAACAATAGAAAACTCAAAGTGCATCTGCGGCTTTCAGAAATTCGCAAAAAACGGACTAGACAAAAACATCCGGATATGATAAACTAAAATTGTATAATCGATGCAGAGGGGGTCTGTGTCGGTATGCGTATTTCGTTAACCGCATATGAACTGGTTAACACATTCAAAAAACGGAGGGATTGGTCATGAAAAAACGCATTTTGGGTATCACCAGTGCAATTCTTCTGGCTGCCACTTCTGTTTCTCCGATGCCGATCTTCGCGGCCGACTACCAGAGCAGAGGAACCTGCTCGGACGGCTACGACTATGAGGCATGGAACCAGAACGGTGCAGGTCAGATCACTTGGACTGGCCCGACAGATCCGGGCGGATCGTTCACCTGCAGCTGGAGCAACACCCAGAACAACCTGTTCAGAAAGGGCAAGCGCCAGCCGAGAAGAACGGTCACCTACAAGCAGATGGGCACGATCACGATTGACTACGGCGTCAAGTATCATCCCCGCGGCAACTCTTATATGTGCTGCTACGGCTGGGTTGACGACTGTAAAGGTCAGTATCCGACCGTCGAGTACTACATCGTCGAGGGCTGGGGCTCCTGGAGACCGCCCGGGAACGCTGGCTCTATGGGCTCTGTGACTTCCGACGGCAAGAACTACGACATCTACCGCACGGTTCGCTACAATGAGCCGTCCATCAACGGTACGGAAACCTTCTATCAGTACTGGAGCGTCCGCAAGCAGAACGAGAACCCTGCAAGAGACCAGCAGGAAGTTGACATCCAGAGCACCATCACCGTCAGCAACCACTTCAAAGCATGGGAACAGGCGGGCATGGATATGTCCGGCACCATGTATGAGGTCTCCCTCAACATCGAAGGCTACCAGTCTAACGGTTCGGCCAATGTTTACAAGAATGTTCTGAATTACAACGGCTTTGACGGCGGCGAAGGCGGTACGACGATCGTGACGCCGGAAGACGATGTCAAGTACACGAAGCCGTCCGGCTCCGGCAGCGGCATCTCGGATGATTTCGAGGGCTCCGGCACCGACTGGACCACCAGAGGCGCTTCCGCTTACGGCATCACCTCTGACATGGCACACGGCGGCAAGAACTCGCTCTATGTCACCGGCAGAACCGAGGCGTGGCACGGCTTGCAGTGCGACGGCGGCTCGGAACTGGAGGCAGGCGCGACCTATGACATTTCCGCGTACTGCTCGTACAAGAACGAAACCTACAAGAACCTGTCCTATACGATCGGTCTGATGTATAAGGGCAGCGGCAGCGGAACCAGCTACGACGACATTGTCACCGTGGAGGGCTCCAGCGAGAAGTGGGCTGAGCTGAGCAAGGAATTCACCGTTCCTTCCGGCGCGACCGATATCGCACTTTACATCCAGACAAAGTATACCGAGAACCCGTCCGCTTCGGATCTGCTCTCCTTCTTTGTCGATGATGTGAAGCTGACAAAGGTCAGCGGCTCCGGCTCCGGCAGCAGCACCTCCGGCAGCGGCAGCGGTACCGGTACCGGTACCGGTACCGGCTCCGGCGGCAGCGGCGAGATCGCTTCTCACCAGAACAATGACTACACCTACACGGAGGGCGGTTCCGGCTTCAAGGATGTCATGGGCCCGTACTTCCGTCTCGGCACCTGCCTGAACGCGAACAATGCGCGCAACCAGAATACCCTCAACTTCATCAAGCAGAACTTCAACTCCATCACCTGTGAAAACGAGATGAAGCCGGAGAATATCTGCAAGGAGTACAAGTCCAACCTGTCTCAGGACAACATCGGCATCGACATCAGCGGTGCGGATCCGATCCTCAAGTTCTGCGAGCAGAACGGCATCGGCCTGCGCGGCCACACCTTCGTGTGGTATTCCCAGACGCCGAGCTGGATCTTCAAGGACAACGGTTCCTATGTTTCTCCGGAGCGTATGAACAAGCGCCTTGAGAGCATGATCAAAAACACCTTTAACGAGCTGAAGTCCAACTACCCGAACCTCAAGGTCTATTCCTACGATGTCTGCAACGAGCTGTTCAAGAATGACGGCGGCGGATTCCGCGGCGACGGCGGCGAGTCCTCTGAGTGGTGGAGTGTTTACAAGAGCGATGAGTTCGTCATCAAGGCCTTCGAGTATGCAAGAAAGTATGCGCCGAAGGACTGCAAGCTCTACCTGAACGACTACAACGAGTACTTCAAGCTGAAGACCGACGACCTCTACAAGATGGCGAAGAAGGTCAAGGAGACCAACGGCTGCATCGACGGTATCGGTATGCAGTCCCATATGCACGCTGTTGACTTCGGCGGAAGCGGCAGTGCTCATGTGAACAACGACAGCAAGTGGAACTCCTACGCTGAGGCAATCGACAAGTTCAATTCTCTCGGCCTGGATGTTCAGATCACCGAGCTGGATGTTACCAACTGCGCAGATTCTAAGGGCGCAAGCCTCTTCGTTGACATCTTCAGAGCTGCGATGGAGCGCTCGAAGAAGATCTCCAGCTTCACGCTGTGGGGTCACTGCGACGCTGCAAGCTGGCGAAACAACTATCAGGACGGCGGTAAGCCGCTGCCGTTCGACAACAACTGCCAGCCGAAGAGCTTCTATCAGGACATCCTGAACCTCGCAAAGGAGGTCCAGATCACAGACGAGACCACGACCACGACGACCACGACGACCACAACCACCACGACGACGACACTGTCCGAGGATACCAAGACGCCTCCGGCAATTCTCGCAGGTGATGTGGACTGCAACGGCAAGGTGCAGATCGCAGACGCAGTTCTGCTGGCGCGCTATATTGCCGAGGACAAAGTGACGGTCACGGCCGACGGCCTTGCAAATGCTGAACTGACCGGCAATACGAAGCTCGATTCTGAGGATCTGGCAGCCTTGCTCCAGAAACTCGCAGGTCTTTGATTTTTCCCCATACTCCTTAGTTCTACTATATGATACGAAACGCCCGGGCTTCCCGTTCCCGGGCGTTTTGTGTTTTTTTTGAGGGCTCCTCAAGATACTCCACCCCCAAAAAAATCGCATTATTTGCGCACAGGTGTCCTCAATTATTGCCGGCAAACAGGATTATTTGAAGAAAGTCGTATGGTTCAGACCGCACAAGTTGTATGTTTTTTAATGGAAATTTAATAATACGGGCCAAAAACATGGAAAACGGACTATGATCTTTGACGAAATACGGGGATTTGACCGTACAACTGAAAAGGTGACATTTGCGCAATATATGGGCTTGACAAACAGGCGGGGATGTGTTAAACTAGAAGTAAGCACCAAAGCAGAGGGGGTCTGCAGCGGTGTCTGAAAAAATCATCGTTAACCATTGCGTATACGGTTAACACAACGAAAAAACGGAGGGATTGGCTATGAAAAAACGCATTTTGGGCATCACCAGTGCGGTGATTCTGGCTGCGACTTCGATTTCCGCCCTGCCGGCAATGGCAGACTATCAGAGCATGGGAACCTGCAGTGACTCCTATGGTTATGATTACGAGGCGTGGAACCAGAACAGCGCAGGTCAGATTACCTGGACCGGTGACAGGGATCCGGGCGGTTCGTTCACCTGCAGCTGGAGCAACACCCAGAACAACCTGTTCAGAAAGGGCAAGCGGCAGAAGCGCAGAACCACCAACTACAAGCAGATGGGCACCATCACGATTGACTACGGTGTCAAGTATCACCCGAAGGGCAACTCCTATATGTGCTGCTACGGCTGGGTTGACGACTGCAAAGGTCAGTATCCGACCGTCGAGTACTACATCGTCGAGGGCTGGGGCTCCTGGAGACCGCCCGGGAACGCAGGCTCTATGGGTACCGTGACTTCCGACGGCAAGAACTATGATATCTACCGTACCGTCCGTACCAATCAGCCGTCCATCAACGGCACCGAGACCTTCTTCCAGTACTGGAGTGTCCGCAAGCAGAACGAGAACCCTGCAAGAGACCAGCAGGAGGTTGACATCAAGAGCACGATCACAGTCAGCAACCACTTCGCCGCATGGGAAAAGGCGGGCATGGATATGTCCGGCACCATGTACGAGGTCTCGCTGAATGTCGAGGGCTATCAGTCCAACGGTTCGGCAAATGTTTACACGAATGTTCTGAACTATGACGGCTTCAACGGCGGCCCGCGTCCGGAATGGGCGAACGATGATGACCCCGGCCCCGATATTCAGAATCCGGAAGACGAAGTCAAGTACACGACGCCGTCCGGCTCCGGCACCGGCATCTCGGATGATTTCGAGGGCTCCGGTACGAACTGGAAGACCAGAGGTGCTTCCGCTTACGGCATCACCTCCGACATGGCACACGGCGGCAAGAATTCGCTCTATGTCACCGGCAGAAGCGAAGCATGGCACGGCCTGCAGTGCGACGGCGGAAGTGAGCTGAAGGCCGGCGGCACCTACAACATCTCCGCATTCTGTTCGTATAAGAACGATACCTACAAGAATCTGTCCTATACGATCGGCCTGATGTATAAGGGCAGCGGCAGCGGAACCAGCTACGATGACATTGTCACTGTGGAAGGCTCCAGCGAGAAATGGACGGAGCTGAGCAAGGAATTCACCGTTCCTTCCGGCGCGACGGATATCGCACTTTACATCCAGACGAAATATACGGAGAGCCCGTCGGCTTCGGATCTGCTGTCCTTCTTCGTGGACGATATCAAGCTGACGGAATCCGGCAGCGCAACGACCACGACGACCACAACGACCACCACCACGACCACCACGACGACTTCTTCGAGCGAAGGCGGCAACGACGCAAAGCTGGCCGGCGATGTGGACTGCAACGGCAAGGTTCAGATCGCTGATGCGGTTCTGCTGGCTCGCTATATCGCCGAGGATTCTGTCACGGTGACCACGGCCGGCCTTGCAAATGCAGAGCTGTCCGGCAACAAGTCGCTGGATGCAGACGATCTGGCTGCACTGCTTCACCTGCTCGCAGGTCTCTGATGAGTCTCTGCTGACAGTCTGAGTCACTGAACATGAACGCCCGGAGCTTCGGCTTCGGGCGTTTCTGTTTTTACAAAAAACGGCATCGGGCCCCGGCCGGGGATTGCCTTTCGGCTGGTGCGGACGGCGCTCGTTCAGAATCGCCGCACAGCGATTTCTTTTTCCTGCCCGCCGCGGCCGGTCAGCAGCGGAAAGCCCGTGCAGAGGATCAGCAGCGCGGGCAGAACGGATCCGGTACGCGAGACCGCGGATTCATGCGCGAACACCGCCGCCGCGTCCGGAGCCGGAAGAAACGGGAGCGCCGCCGCGGTTATCGCCGCGGTGAAACACGCTGCCAGCAGCCGTGTCAGGAGCAGACGGCCTGCCGACAGCTCCGGTACGCCGAGCGCCAGACATTGAAGCTGCACGCAGATACCGCCGAACGAAAGCAGCCCCGCCGTCAGCGGCAGCAGAATGTGAAACGGCAGTCCGCAGCAGAGCAGCCCGCGGAGCTGCGTGACATCGAGAATTGCCGCGAACAGCGCAGGAACCGTCTGCGGCGGAATGCCCGCCGCTTTGCCGGCCGTCGTCAGCAGCCGGAGGGCGCCGAGACATTCGGCGAGTCTTGTTAAAACGCCGAAGCACAGCACGATGCCGCAGATTTGCGCGAGACTGCGCACGGTATCGGAGACCGCTGCCGTCAGCGCCGCGGCACTGAGCCTGCAAGCCGGACAGCCGGATGAGGATGCGGAAGCTGTGCGCAGCCGGCAGAGCCTTGCGGCGGCACAGTTCGCCAGAATGCACGCGGCCAGCATGATCCAGCCGGCCGCCGGGCTGCCGAAAAGCTCTGCACCCGCAAATCCGACCAGAAAGGCCGGTCCGCCGCCGAAGCAGACCGCGGAGAGCCGCGCAGCGTCCTTTGCAGGGAGCCGGCCGGCTTCCGATGCCTGTCTCAGCAGCAGTGCGCCGACCGGGTATCCGGCGAGCTGACTGACCGCGAATATCCCCGTGCATTCTGCCGAAAAATGAAGCAGATGCGACAAAATCCGCAGATGCCGGCCGAGCTGTGCGCCCGCGCCGCTCTCCCGCAGCAGGTTTGCCGCTGCCATGCAGCCGAACAGCGACGGAATCAGCGTGTCGAGGCAGAGCGTCAGCCGCTCGGAGATAGCCGCTGCAATCGCCTTTGCGTTTCCGGCGAGCAGAAACAGCAGCATCAGCAGTAAAATCGGAGCATATTGCACTGACCGCTTCTTCACAGACATCCCTCCCATTGGTCAGCATATGAGCCGCCTGCATAGAATCAGAACCGCCGCCATAAGCTGTAATGAGACAAAATCAGGGGGTGTGCGCATGAAGCGGATTTCGCTGCCGTTTTCCGATGACCGCATTGAAATTTGCGGCAACACGGATGTATATGTGGACCGCTGCCGCCGGCTGCTGGAGTGCAGCGATATGCTCGTACAGCTGAAGATTCAGGGACATTCGGTGTCGGTCTGGGGGAAGAACCTGACCGCGACGGATTTCAGCGCCGCGGGGCTGCACATCCACGGCGAGGTTGCGGCGGTTGAATTTGACGGCGGCATCTGACCGGGCGGGGAGGGCGATGCGATGAGACGGCTGTCCGCATGGATTGCCTTTTCTGCGGAGGGTGCGGAGCTGACAGCCTTCCGCGACGCGCTGCGGGCGGCACATTATCCGCTGACAGCGCAGCAGATGCGCGGTGGGGCGCTGTATGCCCGCGCCCGTGCGCGACACTGGTTCGGCATCACGCAGACGGCCGCGGCGCACGGCATCCGGCTGACGCTGCTGCGGCGCCGCGGCCTGCGCTTCCGGCTCCGCCCGTACCGGCTGCGCTTCGGGCTGCTCTGCGGTCTGCTGCTCGGCACGGCACTGTTCATCTGGTGCAACTGCTTCGTGCGGAGCATCGAAATTTACGGAAATACGAATATTTCAGATACGGAGATTCTCTGCGCACTCGAAGAGCTCGGCGTCAGGCGGGGGACTGCGGTGAGCAGAATCCCGTTTACTTATGTCGAGCGGCGGATGCGGCTGGCTGTCCGCGGCATCGAGTGGATCGCCCTGCGGCACACGGGCGGGCGGCTGATCGTCGATCTGACCGAGGAGCGCAACCCGCCGGAGATGGTGCGAGACCGCGTCCCTTGCAACTATATTGCGGCAGTCGATGCGCAGATCACGGACATCCGCGTGCTGGGCGGGCAGGCCGTGCGGCAGACCGGCGACACGGTCCGCGCCGGCGATCTGATTCTCTCCGGCGCGGTCGAGGACAAATTCGGCACGACGCGCTATTATCACGCGGACGGCATCGTCACGGGCATCTACGGGACGGATTTCACCGCGGAGCAGCCCTTTTGCAGCGAGATTACCGTCACGGGCGGAACCGGAACGCGGCATGTGCTGGAGGTGTTCGGCAAGAGACTGCCGCTGCCCTTTCAGCCGGATCCGCCCGCCGGCACCGTCATTTACGGAGAGGTGCGGCATCCGCTGACGCTGTTCGGACTGCGGCTGCCGTTCTCACGGATCGACTGCTGCTACACCGAATCCCGCACCGCCCTGACGGAGTGGTCTGCGGATGAGGCCCGCGCCCTGCTCCGGGAGGCTGCGGCGCGCTATGAGCAGAATTTTCACGCGGCGGACCGCATTCTCAGCCGGTCGGAGTCGTTCACGGAGACC
>JAILIG010000136.1 GCA_024695445.1 Oscillospiraceae bacterium | reverse complement strand
ACCGTGAAATCGCTGAACCAGCCGTCCACGATCCAGATTCTGCGGCCCGGATCCTTCTCGCTGTATTCCCTGTCCAGATAGAGAATGTTGTTTTCAAAGACATGGTGATAGCCCCAGCCCTCGACCTGCTCGTGGATCTCGAACGCGGCAACGACCTCCGGATTCAGGCAGCGGTACCCGACATTGTCGTGCACCCAGCAGTTATTCCCCGCGATGTCAATGAAGCTGCCCGCGTAGTTCTCTCCGCTCATGCCGCTCCCGTAGAAACAGCAGTCCGCGATCTCCGTGCCGGTCGTGTATTCCTTCACATCCACATGCTCCGCCGCCACATGGGAGAATGAGCAGCTCAGCACCTTGTTGTTGTCGCATTTGTAGTCAAATCCGGTCGTCGTACAGGCACTTCCGATATACACGCCTTCCCCGTATCCGGGGGAGACCTTGCCCGTGTCGTGGATCTTACACCTCAGAACCGTGCACTCCGAGCTTCCGTCCCGGATTGCGACTGCCTCCGCACCGGTGTTCATGATCTCGCAGTCCCGGATGACCGTATGGTTGGAATGATCGAGAACGATGCCCTTCTGTGCCGTCGTGCAGATCAGGTGATCCAGGATCCACCAGTCACCCTGAATGTGCAGCACATAGCCGTTTTCCGTCGTGCTGCCCGTCAGCACCGGCGGATTCTTTTTGTCAGCCGCCGCCAACAGGATCGGCGCGTCTGCCGTGCCGGCCGCCTGCGTGTCGATCTTCTGTGCGCCCTGATATTCCGTGAAATCGTAGGTGCCGGGCGCAATGTAGATCCTGTCGCCGGGCTTTGCGTTCCGCACCGCTTCAAAGATGCTTCCGATATCCGTGAGCGCGGCAGCGTTGATCAGGTTCTGGTTCACGATGCGCTTCAGCATGGAGAGATCGGCGGCGGTGAGTTTTCCGTCGCCGTTCATATCACCCATGCGCCATGCCGGCAGCACGATATCCGGCTTGCTGAGCAGCCAGTCCAGCAGCAGCTGCACATCCTTCAGATCCGTTTTGCCGTCCGCATTGATGTCACCGGTCGCCTTTTCGGTCTCCTCCGGCACCAGCCAGCCGTCGTCATCCGTGATGAGGCAGAGCATGGCGATCGTGCTGCCGTAATAGCCGTCCATGCCGGTTTCCAGTATCACGCTGCGGATCGCGTCGTGAAATTCCGTGTCGCCTGCGGCCTTTGCCGCGACCATCAGCGGCGCGATGAAGCAGAGCTCGCCTTCGTCAGAAGAGACCGGCCCCCATCCCGGACGGTATCCGGAGCGTACCTTCCTCGGGTCGCCGCCGCATTTCTCCTTGAGGAAGGCGACCGACTGCTCCGCATATTTCTGCGCATCCTCATTTTTGCTGTTGAAGAGTGCCTCCGTGCCGAACCGCCAGGGGGTGCGGCAGGCGTTGTAATAATAGCATCCGTCATATTCACTTTCCAGAAAATTCTCCCGGACGCCGCCCCATATTTCGTATCTGCCCTCCATCATGAAATCGGCCAGCAGCGGGAATGACGCAAATGTCACATAGTAATGAACGATGCTGTTGACCTTGTTGTATACGGTCTTCCAGCGTTCGTCGCCTGTGATCTTTGCAAATGTCAGGAAATGCTGCGGCATGAAATCCGACGAACGCGTCACCGCGGTGTACGGATACTCCGAGTTCTCAGCCTGTCCCGAACCTTCCCAGCCGGTACCGCCGTTCGTGCTCCTCGGCTGTTCATCCGGATCATGCGCCCAGTCGCCGAGCTGCGGCACCCAGCAGATCCGGTTGATCTCATATTCCATGATATCGCTGATGATAAGCTCCGCCGCCTGCCGGTAATTGATCTCGCCGCTGCTGCCCCAGCGGCGGTCGGCAATGAGCAGCGCATAGGCGATGTCAAGGTCGCCGTCTGTCGCGGAATCCGCGCCGTCGGTGTCAATGAGCGCGGAACCGTTATCGCTCTGCTGCCATGCCATCAGATGCGGGCCGATGCTGCTTAAATGCGCCAGATAATAGCGATACATTCCGTCGAAAATGTCCTTTGCCCCGCTGTCGTAATCTGCCATCATTGCCTCGATCAGCATACCGTATCCGTGCGCTTCGGAAACCGTGACCGGAACCGTTTCCTGTGCCTCTTCATAGGTCTGATCCCCGTAGAACACATAATACTGATCTTCGTTTTTGACATACGGATTCTTTCGCAGATAGGTCTCTTTCCAGCTGTCGTAATACTGCTTTGTGTCATCTGTCCGCGTCTGCGCCGCTGCCGGAAGCCGGACGGGCGCTGCGGTCAGCGTCATCACACAGCCAAGCACTGCGGCAGTTTTCTTTTTCATCGTACCCCTCCTTTTTTCGGTATTACCGCACAGAACGGGCGGTTTACCAGTCGCTGGTTTCATTGTAGCATATTCTGTTGACATAGTCAAGATATCTGGGGAAAAGTTATCGGAATCAGAGGGGAAAAATCACGCTTTGCCGGTCCGGTCATATCCGCAGAAAAAAACGCTTTTCCTGTGGGGAAACCTTTTCCGGTTACGAATATAAGAATAGGGTATCCGTTCCCGAACATGAAAGGATGGGTGAATCACATGAAACTCACAAAACTGACCTCTGCTCTCATCGCAGCCGCGGCAGCATTCACACCGCTTACGCTGAACAGTTCCGTTCTGCCCGCACCGGCCGCTTCTGCGGCAAGTGCAGAGGCTGCCGCAACACTCCCCGACTGGGTTCCGAAGGACCTTGAATCGGCAGTCAGCTTCCGCAACAACTACGGCGCGACACATATCGACAACGGGCTTGTCTGCGTCGTATACAAGCTGGAGCGGGAACCGGTGCCGGCAGATGAAGTGCAGGGCATCGTGCGCTATGAACTGCAGGCGACGGATCCGTCGGTGAAATTGCTGCGGCACATGAGCTACGGCTCCGCTGACAGCAGCTACTACTTCGAGACTGCTGTCTTTGATCCGCAGCAGGCCTGCGATTTTGATATCGCGGTCATCGACACATTCGTTGAGAAAACCGATTTCGATCTGCGGTACGGTCACGCGATCGCACGCTATTCCTTCTCTGCCGCAGACGATATGCACATCACCGAAACCGATATTTTCGGCTGGCTTCCGGACTGCACGGAGGAATACCGTTTGTTTTCCCGCGGGAACGGCAGTGTATCCGTCAAGGATAACTACATCGTATTCTGTATGACGGCAATCCCGCAGTTCAGCGACAGATGGGAGCCGGACAGCACGAACACTTACAAGAATGTGAAATTTGCCGCATCCGCATCCTGTACGATGGAAGCCGCAGAGCCATACGACGACGGCTCGATTGACCGGGTATACGCCTATCAGGCATTGAAGGACGGCTATGAGAAGATCTCGTGGACGCGTACATCCGGTACGCGTCCGGAGCAGGAGAATCCGGAGCCCTACACCGTGACAGCCGACTGCGTGATCTTTGACAACGCACAGACCGTGCTTCTCTCCGGTCAGATGCGCACTTCTCTCGCGGACTATGACACCGGCAGGCTGATTCCGCTCAGTGCAGACAAAACGATCTTCATTTCAACAGACATCACCGCCCAGACGCCGGAAGGGCCGGTTTCTGCCGGGCCGATCCTCAGCATGGAATCAAACCCCGCGATCGTGGATGACGACCTCGGCAGAATGTGCCGCTCAGACAGTTTTTCCTTCTGGCTGGACAAGTGGCAGCTGCCGGACGGATACGAATTTCCGGACAATGCCGACACAGTGTACTATCACAACGGAACGATCGTGCCGAAGGACGGCATGACCGTGACGGTCTTCGACAACGACGCGGCAAATGTCATATTCCGGGCGAAGCAGGCGGGGCAGACCGATCTTCAGCCCGGTCAGGTGCGGGTAACACTGATCGACGCCGATACCGCCGAACCGATCATCATTCAGAATGACAGTGACACAGATTTCGACTTTGTCTTATTCCGCGAATGTGATCTGGGCACCGACTATGTGGAGAATCCTGCCGTGACCGGACTGAAAACAAACCCGACCGTAATCAGTTACGCAGATCTTTCACCTGATCGCAGCTATGATTTCCACCTCTCGCTTTCCAGTGAGATCCAACCTGTTTATTCCGCTCTGCGGGAAACACCGAAAATCACACGCTACGCGAATCATTCCTATGATGTCGTGTTCCGGCTGAAGTTCACGCCCGGCGGTGATGTCAACGGTGACGGACAGTTCAACAGCGCTGACGCCGAACTGCTGCAAAAGTGGCTTCTTGCCGATCCGGATGCAAAGCTCAATGTCTGGAAGGCCGGAGACTTCCGCAATGACAACCGACTGGATGCCGCCGACCTCTCCCTGATGAAGCGCGCCCTGCTGCAGGCAGCCAAAACGCCGGTCGCGGTCAGTGCCGTTGAAGAAGGCGGCGCTGCGGGCGCAGCGATCCAATATAAGGTTTACCGCGAAGGCGAATCCTGCCGCCTGTCCCGTCTGGACAGAACGACCGCTCCGGATGCTGAACCGGTCGTCATCCGGATCGCATCCGCCGATTACCATGAGATCATGTCTCAGGATTACGACAGCATAATCCGGAATATGACCGATTCCTCCGGCCCGGAATGGAGCGAGATCCGGTTCAGCCTTGAAGTCAGCTATGCAGACGGTTCTCAGAAAAAGGCCGTTTCATCCAGAAACCCGGCCGTTCTGACAAAACTGAACGCTCTGTGGGAGCAGTACATCACCAACAACGGGACCTATGTGGAACCGGATGAACGGTTTGAATACGGCGTATTGCTCCGCGTTCTGGAGGACGGTCTGAGGATGTATACCGGTCCGGATGAAAGCTATCCGTCCGTCGCTTCGATCCCCGCAGATACGCAACTGTTTGAACTCGGCGGCAAGAAGGATTATCCGACATGGCTGTTTACGGAATACAACGGGCAGTACGGCTGGATCAGCACGGTGAAGGGCGATAACGCGGATCCGACGGTCTTTTTTGAAGTCGCCGCGAAAAAACCTGTCATCTACCTGTATCCCGAACAGGAGACCGATGTACATGTGGAACTGGAGCTGACCGAATCCGACCTTCACACCACCTATCCGAAGTATGACAACGGCTGGGATGTGACGGCGTATCCGGACGGAACGCTCGTGAACAAAGCGGACGGTTCCCGTCACAGATCCCTTTTCTGGGACAGCGAAAACTGCCGCACCAGATTCGATTTCTCCGAGGGATTCTGTGTCGCGGGCTGCGATACGGAGCGGTTTCTCAAGGAAAAGCTCACATTTATGGGACTGAACGAGAACGAAATGAATGAATTCATCGTTTACTGGCTGCCGCTGATGGAGCATCACGCGTATAATCTCATTGCCTTCCAGGACAAGGCCTACACGGATTCCGCGAAGCTGACGGTCACACCGGCGCCTGACAGCGAGTGCCGCATCTTCATGGCATATATTCCGCTCGAGGAAGCCGTGGAGATCGAACCGCAGCAGCTTGAGACCTTTGAACGGACAGGCTTTGCCGTCGTGGAATGGGGCGGCGCGGAGGTTCGGCATTGACAGCGGTGCCTCCGGCGGATTCAAAACGGGGCTCCGCCCCAGCGGGCAGTGCCCGCCTCCATTTCGTGTCTTTCGGTTGACTGGTATCGTTTTGTCCATTCCCGACCGGCGGAATTAGAAAAAGATACAGGACGCAAAACTAAAGTTTTTGGTCGAGCTTTTTGCGCGGAGCCCGCGCCGGCATTGATCTAAAGCTTCCCGG
>JAILIG010000082.1 GCA_024695445.1 Oscillospiraceae bacterium | reverse complement strand
TCTTCTGGGGTACGACAGACGACCAGAGCTGGAGAGCCGACCGGACACCGCTGCTCTTTAACAGCGAGTATAAGTCGAAGCCCTGCTTTGATTCGATCGTCGAGGGCAGAGAGTACACGACCGGCCCGTCTACGCAGACGACCACCACGACCTCGACCTCTTCCTCGTCCTCTGACGGCCCCAAGCCTGGAATGAAGGGCGATGTGGATGAAAACGGCACCGTGCAGATCGCCGATGCGATTCTGCTGGCGCGGTATATCGCAGAGGATGCTGTGACCGTGACCGCACAGGGCAAGGCGAATGCCGAGCTGAGCGGCGACACGGTGCTGACGGCAGATGACTGCACCAAGCTGCTGCAGTTCCTCGCCGGAAGTATTCCGGAGCTGTAACCGGCTGTATGCAAAATGAAAGAGGGGACGCCTTTTGGACGGGGCGTCCCCTCGGTTTGTGGAACGGGATGATGCGGTCAGCCCTTCAGCGCTGCGCAGAAATCCCTGATCTTCTGTTCGTTTTCGGGATTCGGCTTTGTTTTCGGATCGAGCAGCGTCAGCTCGGCCTCCAGTGCGTCAAGCCCCAGCTCGCCCTTCAGCTTGACAAAGGCTTTGTCTGCGCCGGCTGCGGTCTGGCAGGCAAAGGCCGCGATGCGCTTGCCCTTTAAGTCCTGACTGCGGATGAAGGTGCGGAGCGGCGGTGCGATCGTGCTTGCCCAGACCGGAAATCCGAAGACGATGCGGTCATAGGCGCCGCCGTCATATTCATACGGCTGAAGCTGCGGCGTTTCGGACATCACGGCGCTCTTGCCGCCCCAGATATACTTTCTGATTTTGCCGGTCGGGTAGGCCTTGACCGGTTTGAGACACAGCAGCTCAGCGCCCAGCTCCGCTGCAATCCGCTCTGCGGCATATGCCGTATTGCCTTCGAGCGAATAATACACGATCAGTGTTTTCATGGCTTTTGCTCCTTTGACTGTTTTTGCCGCGCCCTGTGCGGCGTTCCCGTACATTATACCACATCGCCCCGAAAAAAACAATCTCCCGCAGGACGCGGGGGCGTGTGGCTCTTAATCATATGCCCCCCGGTTCAGAAGATACCACAAATAGAAATGATGCCCTTTCAGCTTCTGCTGAATGAGCTTTTTCTTCGCGGGACGCTGACAGGCAAGGCAGATCCAGACATCATACACATACTCCACATCTTTGTACCCGATTTTGAGAGAGGGGAATTTTCTGGAATAAATCGCTTCCCGACATTCATCTTTCATATGTCCGTAGTAATAGGTGGCATATCCGTGATTGTGGGGCGTGTTGGGGTTTACTACCCTGGCCGCTGCCTCTGCGGTGAGGGTGCTTTCCCCGGCAGAGATTTGGCCTGTGAACGCCGTTCCGGTACCGAGGAGCGTGAATGCCATTGCGGCTGCTGCGAGCTTTCTGAGAAATCGTTTCATTTGTATCAGATCCTTTCAGTATTTTTAAGGCGGACAGGGCAGCCTTATAGTTATATTATATATTGTTTCAGCGGGGATGTCAAGGGAAACGGGCGTTCTCCCCTGCACCGCCGTTCGGGAAGGAGCACAGCGGTGTCCGTCAGGCAAGGGCCGGCACCGGCGGGAAAATCTGCGGGAAATGATTGACAAAAGGCGGGTTTTCGTGGTATAATAACATGATATATTATGCAGTTACCGCAAAGGAGGCAGCACCCAATGATTTATGTATTTCTCGCAGACGGGTTTGAGGAAACCGAAGCGATCACGCCGATTGACTGCCTGCGCAGGGCAGGGCATCAGGTCATGACGGTCGGCATCGGCGGCAAGACCGTCACCGGCTCGCACGGCATCCCCGTCACGGCCGATCTCACCGAGGAAGCCGCGGCCCTGACCGATGCGCTGGAGCTGATCGTTCTGCCCGGCGGAATGCCCGGCACGCTCAATCTCGGACACAGCAGCACCGTACAGAAGGCGATCCGCTTCTGCTGTGAGCACGGCAGGAAGCTCGCGGCGATCTGTGCCGCGCCGTCGGTCTTCGGCGATCTCGGTCTGCTGAAGGGACACCGCGCAGTCTGCTTCCCCGGCTTTGAGGAGCATCTCACCGGCGCGGAGGTCGGCGACGAGCCGGTCTGCGTTTCCGGCAATTTCATCACATCGAGAGGCGCCGGCACTGCAATGGACTTCGGTCTGAAGCTGGTGGCTGAGCTGGACGGTCAGGAGACCGCCGATGCGCTTGCCGCCAAAATGGTATATTTCAGATGAATGAGGACGCGATCCGGGAGCAGAAGCGCACGCTGCGCACCGAGATGATCCGCCGCCGGAAGGAGATGCCGTTCTCCGAACGGGCGCAGGCGGATGCCGCAATCGCGGCGGCGGTGCTCTCGCATCCGCTCTTTGCTGCGGCAGACAAAGTGTTCGCCTATGTCTCCCTGCCGCACGAGGTCAGCACGGATGCGCTGCTCCGCGCCTGCCTGTCATCCGGCAAAATGCTCGGACTGCCCGTCTGCGTGCCGGAGACCAGACAGATGATCTTTTACCGGCTGGACAGCCCCGACGAGCTGCAAAGCGGCGCCTACCGCATCCCCGTGCCGCCGCAGTCTGCGGACCGTGTCCTGACGGCGGACGGCAGCACGCTCGTCATCGTGCCGATGTTCGCCTTTGACGGCGGGGGTTACCGCCTCGGCGCGGGCGGCGGATACTATGACCGCTGGCTCGCCGCAAATCCCGTTTCCGCAATCGGCATCTGCTATGAAAACGGGCGGACAGAAACACTTCCGCGCGGACAGTATGACTGTGCGCTGCGGTATCTGATTACAGAACAAAAATCGGAGGACTACTATGGCAAACATTGAAACCAATCTGCCGCTGACGCCGGACGGTCAGCCGGAGGACACCGCACAGCCGGTGCCGGAGACGCCGCAGAATGCGGTACAGCCGGCGGAAGCGGAAAGCGTGATCCGGCAGGCGGCCGAGGCTGCGGCCTCGGAGAGCGGCAGCACCGGTCCGGCGGCGGATGAAGTCGCCGATGAGGTCGAGGAGCTCTTTTCTGACGGGGCGGAGTCTGCCGCAGAGGCGGACGATGCCGGCGGGGACGAGGACTACGACGACTATGACGACTACGACGAGGTGCGCGAACGCGAAAAGCAGCAGAAGCGCCGCCGCCGCAAGAACCGCAAAAAGCGCAAGAGCCGCGGACTTTCCTGCTCGCTCGTGCTGCTGACGCTGATCTGCGCGAGCGCCGTCATGCTCTCGGTCGTGATTCTCACGGTCGTCAAGGAGATCTACGGCATCGGCAAGGACGAAACCCAGCGCAGCATCACGATTTCGTCCGGCGCCACGACCGCGGACATCGCCGCACAGCTTTCGCGGGAGAGCATCATCTCCCTGCCGAAGATGTTCCGGCTCATTTCCCGTATGAACGGCAAGGACGGCAGCTACATCGCCGGCGATCATGTCATTGCCCCGTCGATGAGCTATCAGGCGATGATCGAGGAGCTCTGTAAAAACCACGAGAACGACCGCGAGTATGTCACGGTCACCTTCCCGGAGGGCTGCACGCTGCTGGATGCCGCGAAGCGTCTGGAGGATAACGATGTCTGCCAGGCGGACAGCTTCATCTGGGCGTTCAACGCCGGCGGCTTCGGCTTCAGCTTTGAGAACCGCGTCACCGATTCCAGCAAGCTGAAGTTCTACCGCATGGAGGGCTACTGCTTCCCCGATACCTACAATTTCTATGTCAAGGAAGATCCGTCGATTGTCGTGCAGAAAATCTACGAGAACTTTGACCGCAAGATCCTGCCGACGGACTACGCGAAAATGGATGAGCTGGGCTGGACGCTCGATCAGGTCATCACGCTCGCGTCGATCGTGCAGGCGGAGGCCGGCCGCAAGGAGGATATGAAGGATATCTCGTCCGTTTTCCACAACCGTATCCTCAACAGCGCGCTGTACCCGCAGCTTCAGTCTAACCCGACGAGCAATTATGTCCGCGATATCATCAAGCCGAATCAGGAGGTGCAGAACATCCTGATGCAGGACGCCTACGACACCTATATCGGCGTCGGTCTGCCGCCCGGAGCAATCTGCAACCCCGGAAAGGATGCCATCGAGGCAGTGCTGTACCCGTCGCAGACGGACTACTATTACTTCGCCGCGAATGTGGATACGCGCGTGACCTATTTTGCCCGCACGAACGAGGAGCACGAGCAGAATCTCGCAAAGATCAAGCAGGAGCGTGCGGACGCCGCGAAAGCGGAGAACTGATGCGCTGCCCGGAGCTGCTCTGCCCCGCAGGAGACCGTGAATGCCTCGACGCCGCACTGATGTTCGGCGCGGACGCGGTCTACCTCGGCGCGAAACATTACGGGATGCGCGCCGCCGCAAAGAACTTTGATCCCGACGCGCTCTGCGAAGCCGTACAGCTTGCGCACGCCGGGGGCGTCAAGGTTTACCTGACGGCGAACATTCTGCCGCGGAATGCAGAAATCCGCGCATTTCCGCAGTTTATCCGCGATGCGGAGGCTGCGGGCATTGATGCGGTCATTGCGGCCGACCTCGGAATGATCTCCCTGATCCGGCAGCATTGCCCGTCGCTGGCCGTTCACGCCTCGACGCAGACCGGCATCGTCAACTACGAAACGGCAAACGCCCTGTATGCAATGGGCGTGCGCAGAGCCGTGCTGGCAAGGGAGCTTTCGGTCACGGAGATTGCGGACATCCGTGCGCACATCCCTGACGATCTGGAGCTGGAGGTCTTTGTCCACGGCGCCATGTGCATGAGCGTTTCCGGCCGCTGCCTGCTCTCCGAGTACATGACGGGGCGGGACGCGAACCGCGGTGCCTGTGCGCAGTCCTGCCGCTGGAAATACGCGCTCATGGAGGAAAAACGCCCCGGCCAGTATTTCCCCGTCGATGAGGATGGGGACGGCAGCTACATCCTCAATGCAAAAGACCTCTGCCTGATGCCCTACCTGCGGGAGCTGGCGGAAGCGGGTGTCTCGTCTGTCAAGATCGAGGGGCGGGCAAAGTCCGCGTATTATGTCGCGGGCGTGACCAACGCCTACCGCTGCGCCATGCCGTACCTCTTTGCCGATCCGCCGCAGCCGGTGCCCGCATGGATTACAGAGGAGCTGTTTCATGTCAGCCACCGCCCGTATACCGTCGGCTTTGCCTTCGGGCCGCGGAAGGATCTCATCTGGCACGAGGAAAACAGCTATATCCGCGACCGCGAGGTCATCGGCATCGTGCAGAAATCGGAGCAGGGGCGGCTGTATATCAGTCAGCGGAACCGCTTTTTTGCCGGCGATACCGTGGAAATCCTGATGCCGGGCAAGGAGCCGCCCGTCCTGACCGTCACCGATCTGCGCGACGGCGAGGGTGAACCGATTGCGGCAGCGAATCACGCGGTCATGGACTGCTCGTTCGCCTGCGCGCTTCCCGTGCCGGCCGGCGCCTTTCTCCGGCGCGGATGATAGCGGTGTCTCCGACGGATTAATAATGGGGCTCCGCCCCAGCGGGCAGTGCCCGCCTCCGTTTCGTGTCTTTCGGTTGACTGGTATCGTTTTGTCCATTCCCGACCGGCGGAATTAGAAAAAGATACAGGACGCAAAACTAAAGTTTTTGGTCGAGCTTTTTGCGCGGAGCCCGCGCCGGCATTGATCTAAAGCTTCCCGG
>JAILIG010000079.1 GCA_024695445.1 Oscillospiraceae bacterium | reverse complement strand
CAGGAGCTTCAGCGTCTGGAGGAAAAAAACGATCCGGAATCACAGATGCGCAGACAGTATCTGCTGCAGGAAATCAACAACATGAACAACGGATATGAAGCAAATGAAATCAAACAGCTCGAGGATCAATACATGGCAAAGGCGAATCAAACCGCCGGCTTGCCGCAGTGTCTGATTGGCGTCACGGTTCTCATCTGCGCCGTCGGTCTGACGATCTTCCGGAAAAAAGACATCATCTGATGTGCAAAAAGACTTTGCCCCGGCCGTCTGACGGTTCGGGGCGAAGCCGCATTCTTCATTCGTTTATGAAAGGCGGTGATGCAGGTGCTCCCGTGGATTATCTGCGCTGTTCTGGGCGCCGCAGCCCTGTTTCTGGCGGCAAAGCTGTTTTATATACAGCGCGATCTGAACAGCCTGACACGGCAGATCGGGGAAAAGCTCCGGGATGATACCAATACCGCGCTGGTGCTGTCCGGCGGCGGCCGCAGTCTCCGGAAGTTTGCCGGCGAAATGGACCGAGAACTGAAAAAGCTGCGCGCTATGGAGCAGCAGTATCTCAGCGGTGACCGCAGAGTCAAGAATGCTGTCACAAGCATTTCCCACGATCTGCGCACGCCCCTGACGGCAATCTCCGGCTATCTGGAGCTGCTCTCGGAGCAGGAGCTGCCCGAAGCTGCACACCGGTATCTTGCAGTCATCGAAAGCCGCACGGCGCAGATGCGCCAGCTCACCGAGGAGCTCTTCCGGTATTCAATCATCCTCTCGGAAGAAGATGACAGCCTCACCGAAACCGTCTGCATCAATGAGGTGCTCGAAGAAAGTGTGGCTGCGTACTACGCTGCCTTACAGCAGAAACAGATCGTGCCGGACATCAGCATAACCGAACAGACGCTGAAGTGCCGGTGCAGCCGCAGCGGACTGACCAGAGTTTTCATGAATCTGCTGAACAACGCTCTGAAATACAGCACCGGCGACCTGCGGATTGCCATGGACAGCAGCGGCGTACTCCGCTTTTCCAACCACGCCGCACCGATCGGCAAAACACAGCTTGAACAGCTCTTTGAACGGTATTATACCGTTGAATCCGCACAGCATTCGACCGGTCTGGGGCTTTCCATCGCCAGAACCTTTACGGAACAGATCGGCGGCAGCATTGCGGCAGACTACGCGGACGGAATGCTCACCATTACCGTCAGGCTGCCGCAGCTCCCGCTGAATGCCTCCGAACCATGAGCCGGCTTTCATCAGAAAGGAGAACGCCATGAACGCACTTCGCATCACTCCGCCTGAACCGGTGCAGACTGCACTGAAACGGCTGACTGCCGCCGGTTTTTCGGCCTATATCGTCGGCGGCTGTGTCCGCGATGCACTCCGCGGCGTCACACCCCATGACTGGGACTGCACGACCTCGGCAAGACCGGAACAGGCCGCCGCCTGCTTCCCGGACTGTCATGTCATCGAAACAGGTTTGCAGCACGGCACCATTACCGTTGTCATCGGCAAAATGCCGATCGAAATTACAACCTACCGCATCGACGGCAGCTACGCCGACCACCGCCGGCCCGATTCCGTCACCTTCACCGACCGGCTGGAGGATGATCTGGCGCGGCGCGATTTCACGGTCAATGCGATGGCCTATCACCCCGACCGCGGACTGATCGACTGCTGGCACGGCGCCGACGATCTCCGTGCAGGCAGAATTGCCTGTGTCGGGAATCCTGCCGACCGCTTTGAAGAAGACGGCCTGCGCATTCTGCGCGCAATGCGGTTTGCTTCGGTGCTCGGTTTTACCGTTGCGCCGGAAACAGCTGCCGCCATACACGAAAAGCAGCAGCTTTTGCGGCATATTTCCGCGGAGCGCATCTGCACGGAGCTGACAAAGCTGCTCTGCGGACAGGACGCGGAACGGGTACTGACGGCGTTTTCGGATGTGCTCTTTACCGTGTTGCCTTCCCTTGCGCCGATGCACGGCTTTGACCAGCGGAATCCGCACCACGACTACGATGTCTGGACACACACGCTGAAAACCGTCTCAGCAGTTCCGCCGGAACCCGTGCTGCGCTGGGCTGCACTGCTGCACGACGCCGGCAAGCCGCACTGCTTCACAGAAGACGGGCGCGGCGGCCACTTCTACGGTCATGCCGATATTTCTGATGAAATCACACAGACCGTTCTGAAATCGCTGAAAACCGACCGCAAGACCTATGACCGCGTGCTGCTGCTCGTCCGGCTGCACGATACGGTCTGGAACGGGACAGAAAAACAGCTGAAACGCACCGTCCGGAAAATCGGGGCGGATGCCGCCAAAGAACTGCTGCTGCTGCACCGCGGAGATGTCAGCGCACAGGCTGCG
>JAILIG010000073.1 GCA_024695445.1 Oscillospiraceae bacterium | reverse complement strand
ACGGACAGCCCCCGGGATCTTCCATGGCACAGAAGATGCTGAAACCGATTTCATGCATAAGGATACGCATGGGTATGTTTATGCGGGATCCCGCTTTACCGCAATTGCCGAGAGTCTGATGGACGGAAGCCGCGCTGTCTTCCTGCTTCCAGATGAAGGCACTGCGCCGGAAGAACTGTTGGCGGATGACGAGACGCTCTCTTTCCTGGAGGCACCAGACGAGTGGGAACAGAGCAGGTTTGTCTTTATCCACTTATCCATGCCGGAAATCGACAGAACCGATGCGATTCAACTGGACGATACGATGAAGAAGATGGGCGTGACCGGTGTGTTCGATGCGGAGAAGAAGGCGTTTGACGGTGTGTTCTCCGCGGATCGCCCGCTCTCGTTCTCAAATCTGCAGCAGTTCGTCCGATTCAAGACGGATGAGCGCGGCATCGAGGCGGCGTCTATCACGATCACCGATGTGGCCGGCGCAATGCTTATCGGGGATGAGATTGATTTCAACCTTGACAGACCCTTCCTGTATGTCCTGGAAACAGACCGCGGACTCCCGCTGTTTATGGGAGTATACCACATGCCGTAATCCGGTGCACCCGTGCACCTGATTAATATCACTCTGCAACGTTTGACAAAGAAAGGGGACCGAATCATGGGTCACAGTTCAATCGGAATCATTTGCCGGAGGACGGTCGTTCTCATGCTGACAACGGCATTGCTGCTCTGCTCGTGTATGCCTGCCGCGTTCGCAGCTTCAGGAGATGATGTGCTCGTTGTGACAATCGATGAATGTGTTGCGAACAACAGCTACATGCTTCTGATTGTCAAGCCCGGCACGCCGGCAGCCTCCATCGGGGAAAAAACGATTCTGTATGCGGATCAGATCACGGCATCCGGCGGCACAATCCGTGCAGCCATCGTATTCCCGGACTTTTCCGCATGCGATGTGTTTGCAGGGGGCGATTTTGCCAACGGCACCGCGTCCCCCCGGAAAGTGGCCAGCTATAAAGCCGGCCGAACTCCGACGTCCACCGCTGTGATTGAGGACGGCGCGTTTGAGAATACAGGCTTTACGCACATCTACCTGAGCAGCCGGACGGAGAGTATCGGAAGCCGGGCATTTGCAGCCTGCTCCAGCCTGGTGTATATCTACATTCCGGCCAGTGTGACAGAGATCGACGGGACAGCGTTCAGCGGTTCCGGGAATGTTACCATCGGATGCCAGGCAGGCAGCGCGGCATACAGCTTCGCTGTGGCAAACAGCATTGATTACGTCGTTGTCAATTGATGATTGACTGAAAAGTCAGGAACGAACAAACAACGGAGGAATCCGAATGAGACAGCGACGGACCGAAATCCTGCTGTGCGCAGTCCTTGCGTTTGCGCTGGTGTGGATATGCGCAGGAGGATCTGCCTGCGCGGAAAACACGCCAAATGAATTGACGCTGACTGTGCATACATGGATTTCCGGTGACAGCCAGGGCAGTGAAGCCGTGAGCGCTGTACAGGCGGGCGATACGATCTATTTCAACTTTGAACTGCAGGACAGCGAAGGGAATGCATGCGACCCGGCCCTGTACGGAATGAGCTATCAGGTGGCCGTTACGGTCACAGCCGAAAACGGCACTGTGCTGGCTCAGAACACGGTGAGCAATACCCATCGCGGAAGCATCGGCGTTTCATACCCGTCGAACGCAACCGGCCTGCAGACAGGGAAAGCAACAGTCAGCGGAGACGTCACCGCAGAGGGCCAATCCTCGTGGCGGGTTACCGGCGGCGGACCGGAGATTTTAATTCATCCTACCGCCAAAATTGTTCAGAACGGAAAGACGGCGGTTTTCAGGGTGTCTGCCACCGGTTCCGCCCTGACATATTCCTGGTACTATACGACAGAAGGCAGTGCAAACGCCTATGCGGTCTCCGGAGGAACAACCGACACACTGAGGGTAGTTGCAAACGCTGAAACGAGCGGCAGAAGCTATTTCTGCAAAGTCAGCGACGGCAGCGTATCCGTTACATCAAACAAAGCATTGCTGACTACGCAGTATGTGATCTCCTTCGATGCCAACGACGGTGAAAGCGCACCTGCCAGCCAGAAGAAAAATCACGGCATTCCACTGAAACTGACCTCGGTGAAACCCACGCTGACGGGCTATGATTTCGTAGGCTGGGCTTTGGATGAAGACAGCGATACCGCGGACTATGTATCCGGAGCCGCTTTTTCGGCGGACGAAGATACAATTCTCTACGCGGTATGGAAGCGCCAGACCTATTCGATCCAGTTTGACTGTGGCGGCGGTGAAAACGGGCCGGAGGCTTTGAACAAGACTTACGGCATTGCTGTCAGGATCCCGGATGCAACACCTGTACGCAAAGGTTATCTGTTCCGCGGCTGGTCTGTCAGCGATGCGGCCACATCCGCCGGATACCTGCCGGGCGATATGCTCCGGCTCGAAGGCAGCCGGAAGCTATATGCGGTATGGGATCCGAAAGCCGTCTATACCGTGTCGTATCATGCCAACGGCGGCAGCGGCGCGCCGCCGTCGCAGCAGAAAGTGTCCGAGAATCCGCTGCAGCTTTCGGAAACCGTTCCGGAATGGGAAGAACACCGATTCCTGGGATGGGCTGAAACTGCCGACGCGAAGTCCGCGCAATACAGCTCCGGTTCATTCTATGAAAAGGATGCGTCCGTAACCCTGTATGCCGTATGGGGAACTGCGCGCATCGGCATGGATTTCAATCCGGCGCGGGACGCATATTCGTTCAACAATTCCCAGCCGTCTTTTGCATACTCCAGCAGGGGACCGGGCGAAGACAAGTATCCGATTCGTTATGAGACATTCCGCATTCTTTTTGGCGACGGTGTTGCGGGAAAGAGCAAGTTCAAGTCGACTGTTCAAAGCGCATGGGGCGGCAACTGCTGCGGCATGTCGTCAACGGCGGCCATCTTCTATGCAAACGGGATGAACCCTGCTGATTTCGGCAACGCGGTCGTCAATAATCTGACGATCTCCGGCAGCAACGGTCAGATTTCCGTACTCACCTTTATTGAGGTGATGCAGATCGCACAGTTTACGGATGCGTTTGCGGTTCAGTATAAGAACAACAAGCTTTACCGCTATCAGATTGAGGCGGACGGGTCCAGACTCGGGAGACTGTATCAGGCGGTTGAGACGGCTGCCCAGTCGGGTGTCGGTACGATTATCGGCATCGGCAAAACCGGTGTGGGAGGTCATGCGCTGCTTGCATATGGCGTTGAAACGGTTTCGGCGACACAGGACCGCCTGCTGATTTACGACTGCAATTTTCCGAACCGGGAATGCTCGCTGTACCTTGATAAGGCGGAGGATGGTACCTATACCGGATGGACTTATGACATGGGCGGTTACGGCATCTGGGGTATCACGGA
>JAILIG010000137.1 GCA_024695445.1 Oscillospiraceae bacterium | reverse complement strand
TTCCGGCGGGCTTTAGATCATTGGCCGCCGGCACAGCCGGCCGCGGGGCGCGAATGCGAGGGGAGAACCACAAGGGACAGGGGGAAAACCGCTGCTGGCGCAGCTCCATTCCCCCTATCCCCTAAGGTTCTCCAAGTATATGCTTTGCATATACGGCGCGCATCCCCTTTCCTTACCTTTAACCCCTTTATTGTTCTCCTTTTCGCTTTCTGGGTAGCTTTTTCGTTGGTTATGCCGTAGAGAAGCGGACAAAAAGTTCTCACTCCGCTGCCGGAGAGCTTTAGTTTATTCCGAATTCCGCATTCATGCGCCCGGCACTGCCGGCCAGTGCCGCGGCGATGTCTCCCGCCAGCTCTGTCGCGGCCTCCATGCTCGCCGCTTCGACCAGCATCGACACGGAGCGCCCGCTGCGGGACGGGTGCAGCAGCGCCTCCCCGCGTGCATCCGATGCGCGGAGCCCCTCCGGTGTCTGCTCCGTGTGCAGAAAGGTGCCGCAGCCCGCTGCCGCATCCAGACTGCGCTCCGTCCGCAGGATGCGCCGTACCGTAAAGCACGGCGGCAGCGATGCCGCCCAACGGTTCAGATCGGGCTCCTCCTCCGCCAGAATCCGCAGAAAATCTGCCGCCAGCACGGTACCGTCCAGCGTGAAGCCCTGTCTTGCCGCCAGTGCCCGCGCATCGGCGTCGGAGCCGTCCGAAAGTGAGGCGTAGCGCAGAATCCGTCTGCCGGACTCCGCCGCCATGCGTTCCGCCGTCCGCGGCAGCCAGTACGGGAGCGCAACATCCTCGCCGCGCCGCAGATAGGCTGCACAGAGCATCAGCAGGAGCTTTTCGTAGAAAATCCACCCCGACCGCAGCGTGTAGACCGATGCGCGCCGCCCGTCCGCCGAGAGCTGTACGGTCAGGGACTCGCCGGAGCCGCCCCGGCAGAGCCGTGTCATCATCAGGCGCAGGCGCTCCGATGCCGTGTTGAATTCCGCACGGACCGGAAGCTGCTCCGGCAGACGCTCGATGATTGCTCTGGAGCAGAGCAGACGCAGGGAGCGCCCGTCAGAGATTGTGCCGTATTCCGAGCGGCCGGCGGCGGGAAGCTCCCTGGCGGCGGCGGCCTGCTCCAGTGCTTCGGACTGCCGTTTAGTCAGCGGGAGCAGCCCGCCGGCATAGAGCCGCAGACCGGTTTCGTCTGCGTACAGCACCGCACCGCATTCTCCCGCGGCCGAGGCCGTCCGGAGCTCCGCCGGCACACAGTCCGGCACGAGGATTACCCCCGCCCCGGCTGCCGCAGCCGCGCCCGCGGCGGTCAGCGCTGCGGCACGCGCAAAGTCGGAATCCGGCGCTGTCCCGATCATACAGCGGGAGGCGGCACCGGCCAGTCCGGTGCCGAGCCGGAGCAGTGCCGCGGGGGAGATGCGGTCTCCGCAGCCGAGCCCCGCGTCCGTCCACGGTCCGCTCTCCTCCGGCAGGATCCAGCCGGTTTCCTCTGTCAGCCATTGCATATCTGATCGCTTCCTTTCGGTGGTTTCAGTTTCAGAATGCCCGCCTTTGGAAAAAATATACAGGGATCTGAGAAAACACGAAAAGCGCGTATCTGCGTGAATGCGCCGGTGCTGTCAATCTGCGTTGCTTGCGTTTTTTGCAGAAATATGCTATGATGCAGACAGCAAAATGAAAAGGAGGGGGCAATATGCTCGCTGAAAATCTGAAAACGCTCCGGAAGGCGAAGGGCTATTCGCAGGAGGAGCTCGCCGCAAAAATTCATGTAGTGCGCCAGACGGTTTCCAAATGGGAAAAGGGACTGTCTGTGCCGGACGCTGAACTGCTGATGCGCACTGCCGAGGTGCTGGAGGTACCGGTCGTGCAGCTTCTGGGCGGCACGGAGACTCTGCCGGAAGCAAAGCCCGATGTCCCGCCCGGCACGGAGGCGATCGCGGAGCAGCTCTCCCGCATCAACGAGCAGCTGGTCATCCGGAACCGGCGCGCCGGACGCATCTGGCGCATCATCGGATATTTGCTGCTGGCCGTGCTGACGGTCATCGTGCTGACGGTGCTGCTGCTCATGCTGCTGCGGGTGCAGCCTTCGCATACAGAGGTGAGAGAAGGCGAAGCGGCGGCGGTCTGTACGGCTCTGCCGGAATCCGGCATCATGATTCTCTGAAAAAAGATTTCCCGGTCTGCTCACGAATCAGGACCGGGAATTTTTTGCGGGACAGCACCGCGGCGCAGAAAAAAACGGGCGGAATGCGGTTTGGCTGCGAATGTATGTTCTTTATCAAAAGACAATAAAAAAATGCGCTCTGCATTTGCAAAACACATCTGAACCGACAAAGATTTCCGGAAACACTTGACAGCCGCCGCTATAGAAAGTATAATTATAAAATGCCCGATTATGGCGATACTGCCCCTTACCCCTCATAGTATAGCACAAAAATCGCCGGTTGTCAAGCCCTGATTTTATATTTTTTTCAGAGCGCGGCACGGGTACAACCAAGAAACAGGGAGGTTTTTTGCCCATGAGTTCCAAAACCAATTCGGCTGTGCAGACGACGGTCGCAGTCACACCGAAGCAGGTCGGAAAGAACACGCGTATGAGCTTCGGCAAGATCAACGAGGTTCTGCCGATGCCAAACCTCATCGAGGTGCAGAAAAACTCGTACCAGTGGTTCCTCTCCGAGGGCCTGCGCGAGGTGTTCCGCGATGTGTCCACGATTTCCGACTTCAACGGCAATCTCCAGCTCAGCTTCATCGACTTCCACATCGACGATACCCCGAAGTATACCATTGCCGAGTGCAAGGAGCGCGATGCGACCTATGCCGCACCGCTGCGCGTCAAGGCGCGTCTGTGGAACCGTGAGACCGATGAGGTGACCACCAGCGAGATCTATATGGGCGATATGCCCCTGATGACCGAAAGCGGCACCTTTGTTATCAACGGTGCGGAGCGTGTCATTGTCTCGCAGCTTGTCCGCTCACCGGGTGTGTATTACAGCTTCACACGCGACAAGTCCGGCAAAAACCTCTATACGACCACTGTCATCCCGAACCGCGGTGCGTGGCTCGAATATGAAATGGACTCCAACGATGTCGTCTCGGTCAAGATCGACAAGAACCGCAAAATTCCGATCACCAAGTTCATCCGCGCACTGGGCGTCGGCACGAACGAGGAGATCCGGGAGCTGTTCGGCGACGATCCGCGCCTTGCTGCCACGATCGAGCAGAAGGAAGAGGGCGTGACCGACGACGCGGAGCGCAACATCAACGAGGCGCTCCTCGAGGTCTACAAGAAGCAGCGTCCGGGCGATCCGGCGACCGTCGATGCCGCCAAGACGCTCCTGCAGGCACTGTTCTTTGATCCGAAGCGCTACGATCTCTGCCGCTTCGGCCGCTATAAGTACAACAAAAAGCTCGGCATCTCGTCGAGACTGATCGGTCAGGTGCTCTCCCGCCCGGTCGCCGATTACATGACCGGCGAGCTGCTGGCCGATGCCGGCACGAAGGTCACGCAGGAGCTGGCAGAGCGCATCGAGCAGGCCGGCGTCTCCGAGGCGTATGTCCGCGCCGAGGTGCGTGAGTCCCATGTGGACGAGAAGAAGCACGAGCTGGTCACTGAGTTCAAGGAGCGCGAGGTCAAGATTCTCGGCAACGGCATGGTCGATATCAAGCCGTATATCGAGGAGCTGCTCCCCGACTTCGATCCCGATGAGTGCGGCATCAACGAGAAGGTTTCCGCCCGTCTGCTCAAGACCGTTCTGGAGGAGGCCGACGGCGATGCGGACAAGCTCGCCGAGCTGCTCCGCACCAATGCTGACGAGCTGGTGCCGAAGCACATTGTCCGCGACGATATCTTTGCGACGATCAACTATTTCTGCAATCTCTGTGACGGCATCGGCACGACCGATGACATCGACCACCTCGGCAACCGCCGCATCCGCTCGGTCGGTGAGCTGCTCCAGAACCAGTTCCGCATCGGCTTTGCGAGAATGGAGCGCGTCATCCGCGAGCGCATGAGTCTGCAGTCCTCGGATTCCGAGACGCTGACGGCACAGTCGCTGGTCAACATCCGTCCGATTACCGCGGCCATCAAGGAATTCTTCGGCTCCTCGCCGCTGTCCCAGTTCATGGATCAGAACAACCCGCTCGCAGAGCTGACGCACAAGCGCCGTCTCTCTGCCCTCGGCCCCGGCGGTCTGACAAGAGACCGCGCCGGATTCGAGGTGCGTGATGTTCACTATTCGCATTACGGCAGAATGTGCCCGATCGAGACGCCGGAAGGTCCGAACATCGGTCTGATCTCCTATCTCGCATCGTTTGCGCGCATCAATGTCTACGGCTTCATCGAGGCGCCGTACCGCAAGGTCGATAAGGAAACCGGCATCGTCACGAACGAGGTCGTCTACATGACCGCCGATGTCGAGGATACCTTCCATGTCGCACAGGCGAACGAACCGCTGACCGAGGACGGCAGATTTGCCAACCGCCGCGTCACGGCGCGCCACCGCGACCAGATCCTTGAGTGCGATCCTTCCCTCATTGACTACATGGATGTGTCGCCGAAGATGGTTGTCTCCGTTGCGACCGCCATGATTCCGTTCCTCGAAAACGATGACGCGAACCGTGCCCTCATGGGCTCGAATATGCAGCGTCAGGCTGTTCCGCTGCTCAAGACCGAGCGCCCGTTTGTCGGCACCGGCATGGAGTACAAGGCGGCTGTCGATTCCGGCGTCTGCGTGCTGGCAAAGCGTGACGGCGTCGTCGCAGAGGTCAGCGCCGACGAGATCGTCGTCCGCTACGGCCCCGGCGAGGAGGATGCGGACCGTTATCAGCTCATCAAGTTCCAGCGCTCGAACCAGGGTACCTGCGTCAACCAGAGACCGATCGTCTCGGTCGGCGACACGGTCCGGGAGGGCGATGTCATCGCCGACGGCCCTGCCACCTGCGACGGCGAAATCTCCCTCGGTAAGAATGCTCTGATCGGCTTCATGACCTGGGAGGGCTACAACTACGAGGACGCAGTTCTGCTCAATGAGCGTCTGGTCCGCGAGGATGTGTTCACCTCGGTTCACATCGAGGAGTACGAGCTCGAGTGCCGCGACACCAAGCTCGGTCCGGAGGAGATCACCCGCGACATCCCGAATGTCGGCGAGGATGCCCTCAAGGATCTCGACGACCGCGGCATCATCCGCATCGGCGCGGAGGTTCACGCCGGTGATATTCTGGTCGGCAAGGTCACCCCGAAGGGCGAGACCGAGCTGACGGCCGAGGAGCGCCTGCTCAGAGCCATTTTCGGCGAAAAGGCACGCGAGGTGCGCGACAATTCGCTGAAGGTGCCGCACGGCGAATCCGGCATCGTGGTCGATGTCAAGATCTTCGACCGCGAAAACTGCGACGAGCTGGGGCCGGGCGTCAATCAGATCGTCCGCTGCTATATCGCACAGAAGCGCAAGATCTCCGTCGGCGACAAGATGGCGGGCCGCCACGGAAACAAGGGCGTTGTCTCCCGCATTCTGCCGGAGGCGGATATGCCGTTCCTCGAGGACGGTACGCCGCTGGACATCTGCCTGAACCCGCTGGGCGTTCCGTCCCGTATGAACATCGGTCAGGTGCTGGAGGTTCACCTCGGCATGGCCGCCAAGGCGCTGGGCTGGCACATCATGACGCCGGTCTTTGACGGCGCGCATGAGGACGACATCCGCCGCTGCTTCCGTCTCGCGCAGGAGCGCAATGACGAAATCAACGCAAACAAAACCGAGCAGACCTTCACCCTCGCGCCGATGGACAAGGTCATCGACACGACCTCCATCCCGCTCTCCGAGGACGGCAAGTTCACGGTCTACGACGGCAGAACCGGTGAAAAGTTCGACAACCGCGTCACCGTCGGCTATATGTACTATCTGAAGCTCCACCACCTCGTTGACGACAAGATCCACGCCCGTTCGGTCGGTCCGTACTCGCTCGTCACCCAGCAGCCGCTGGGCGGTAAGGCACAGTTCGGCGGCCAGCGCTTCGGCGAAATGGAGGTCTGGGCGCTGGAGGCCTACGGCGCTGCCTATACGCTGCAGGAAATCCTGACGGTCAAGTCGGACGACACGACCGGCCGCGTCAACACCTACGAGGCAATCGTCAAGGGCCAGAATGTCCCGAAGCCGGGCATTCCGGAGTCCTTCAAGGTTCTGATTAAGGAAATGCAGTCTCTGGGCCTCGATGTCCGTGTACTGGATGAGGACGGCGCCGAGATTGATCTGAAGATGACCTTCGATGACGATATCCAGCCGCAGGGCCCGCTGGAATTCGCAGATGAAAATACCGCCGATACCACCAGCTACGGCGACGACGCCATGGGCGAGGCCGGCTACGGCACCGCCGAGTACGGCAAGGACACCGAGCTGATCGAGAACGACGGCACCGCACCGCAGATGCCGGCTGATGAGGAGGACGACCTCGATTTCAGTCTGCCGGATGACAGCGCGGATTTCACCGGCGAGGATGAATTCTGACCGCACGGTCTTGTTACGGATTCGGATGCGCGGCGGGGATGACCTCCCCGTTCCCGCGTGTCTGCGGCGATTTGCGCACGGGCAGACAGTCTGCCGCGTGCAGAGAATATAGGAGGGAACGCTTTGGAATTCACCACCTTTGATTCCATTAAAATCGGCCTCGCTTCTCCGGAGCAGATCCGGAACTGGAGCTACGGCAAAGTCGAACGCCCCGAAACGATCAATTACCGCACACAGAAGCCGGAAAAAGGCGGCCTGTTCTGCGAAAAGATATTCGGACCGACGAAGGACTGGGAATGCTACTGCGGCAAATTCAAGAAGGTGCGCTTCAAGGGCAAGGTCTGCCCGAACTGCGGCGTCGAGATCACGAGAGCCAAGGTGCGCCGCGAGCGCATGGGCCACATCGAGCTTGCCGCACCGGTTGCGCATATCTGGTATTTCAAGGGTACGCCGGCCTGCATCCGTCAGGTGCTGGGCGACATCTCCCAGAAGGACCTCGAAGCGGTCATTTACTTCACCAAGTATATCGTCACCGATCCGGGCGAACAGATCAGTGACGGACAGTATATCTCCGGCCTCGTCAAGCAGCAGACGCTGACCGAGGAGGAGTATTCCAGCGCCAAGGCCAAGAACCCCGATTCCTTCAAGGCGGAGATCGGCGCCGAGGCAATCCTGCACCTGCTGCAGGAGTACAGCCAGGATCGCTATGACCTGTTCCGTGACCGGCTGATCGAGGAGGGCAAGCTCACGCTGGAGCCCGACGAGATGGAGGCCTGCCGGAACTGTGAGCTCGGCAAAAACTGCCGGGAGTGCTCCTTCTGCGAGAGCTGCGCCGACGAGGAGTGGAAGAACAATCTCGTCATGCACTGCGATGCGCTCAAGGACGAGGTCAGAAAGCTCGACGAAAAGTCCCAGAACCGCACCACCTCCCAGAAGAGCCAGAAGCGCGGCAAGCTGCTGAAGCGTCTGGAGATTCTGGAGGCATTCCGCCAGTCCGGCAACCGTCCCGAGTGGATGGTCATGACCGTGCTGCCGGTCATTCCGCCCGATATCCGCCCGATGGTCATGCTGGACGGCGGCAGATATGCCACCTCGGACCTCAATGACCTCTACCGCAGAGTCATCAACCGAAACAACCGTCTGGAGCGGATGCTCCAGCTCAATGCACCGAGCATCATCGTCCGCAATGAGGCGAGAATGCTGCAGGAGGCTGTGGACGCGCTGATCGACAACGGCAGACACGGCAAGGATGTCACCGGCCCGAACAACCGCAAGCTGAAATCCCTGTCCGATATCTTAAAGGGCAAGCAGGGACGCTTCCGTCAGAACCTGCTCGGCAAGCGCGTGGACTATTCCGGCCGTTCCGTTATCGTCGTCGGACCGGAGCTGAGAATGTATCAGTGCGGTCTGCCGAAGGAAATGGCGCTTGAACTCTTCAAGCCGTTCATTCTGAAGCGGCTCGTCGATATGGGCAAGATCCAGAACATCAAGAGCGCCCGCAAGAAGGTTGACCGCCCGGATGACGATGTGTGGGATGCACTCGAGCACGTCATCAAGGAGCATCCGGTGCTCCTGAACCGTGCGCCGACGCTGCACCGTCTGGGCATCCAGGCCTTTGAGCCGGTGCTGGTCGAGGGCAGAGCCGTCAAGCTCCACCCGCTGGTCTGTACGGCCTTCAACGCGGACTTCGACGGCGACCAGATGGCTGTTCATCTGCCGCTCTCTGCGGAGGCACAGGCAGAGGCCCGCTTCCTGATGCTCGCAGCGAACAACCTTCTGAAGCCGTCTGACGGCAAGCCGGTTGCCGTCCCGACGCAGGACATGGTCCTCGGCTCCTACTACCTGACCATGGTCAAGGACGGCGAGCCGGGCGAGGGCAAGGTCTTCCGCGATCCGGACGAGGCGCTCATGGCGTACAATGAGCATGACATCACGCTGCATTCCAAGATCCGCGTGCGCATGACGAAGGAAATCGGCGGCAAGCGCGTCTCCAGAATCATCGACTGCACGATGGGCAGACTGATCTTCAATGAGGTCATCCCGCAGGATCTCGGCTATGTCAACCGTTCCGATCCGGAGCATGAATTTGATCTTGAGGTCGCGTTCGTTGTCGGCAAGAAGCAGCTCGGTCAGATCATCGACCACTGCATCCGTGTCCACGGCGTCACCGCAACCTCTGAGACGCTCGACCGCGTCAAGGCGCTCGGATACAAGTATTCGACCAAGTCCGGCCTGACCGTCGCCGTTGTCGATGCCGTCATTCCGGAGCAGAAGAAGGCAATCCTTGCCGCCGCAGATGCCGAGGTCGATGCGCTCAACGAGCAGTATCAGTACGGCTATATCTCCGGTGAGGTGCGCTACCAGAAGGTCTGTGAGGTCTGGAATGCCGCAACCGAAAAGGTGACCGCCGTTCTGAAGGCACAGACCGAGAACGACCCGTTCAACCCGATCAACATTATGGCGAATTCCGGCGCCCGCGGCTCGATCAACCAGATCCGTCAGCTCGCCGGTATGCGCGGACTGATTGCAAACACCTCCGGTGCGACCATCGAAATTCCGGTTCGTTCCAATTACCGTGAAGGTCTGAATATTTCCGAATACTTCATCTCGTCCAGAGGCGCGAGAAAAGGTCTGGCCGATACCGCTCTGCGTACTGCGGACTCCGGTTATCTGACACGCCGTCTGGTCGATGTCTCGCAGGATGTCATCATCCGTGAGGTGGACTGCGGCGCGACCGAGGGCATCGAGGTTTACAGCATCAATGACGGCGAGCGCAAGCTCGAAGAGCTGCAGGAGCGTCTGATCGGCAGATACCTCGTGGAGGATCTGCGCGACGAAAAGTCCGAGCTGTTTATCCCGAAGACACGCGCAATGACCGCCGCGGATGCCAAGCGCATCGCAGATGCCGGCATCACCCGCGTCCGGATCCGTTCGGTCCTCGGCTGCAAGGCGAAGAAGGGTGTCTGCGCAAAGTGCTACGGCATCAACCTCGCAAACGGCAATCTCGTCTCGGTCGGTGAGGCCGTCGGCATCATCGCCGCACAGTCCATCGGTGAGCCGGGCACGCAGCTGACGATGCGTACCTTCCACACGGGCGGTATCGCAAACGCAGAGGATATCACACAAGGTCTTCCGCGTGTCGAGGAGCTGTTCGAGGCAAGACGCCCGAAGAACGGCGCCATCCTCGCAAAGAGCGACGGCGAGATCCGCATTACCGAGGAGAACGGCATCAAGACCATCATCATCCACGATGCGGAGACCGAAACCGACTCCACGCCGTACACCATTCCGTACAACTACCACCTTGTCAATGTGGCGGACGAACAGACCGGCAAGACCAGACAGCTTCAGTCCGGCGACCGGATCCGCCGCGGCGACAGACTGACCACCGGTTCGATCTATCCGATGGATCTGCTGGAAATCCTCGGCGTGCAGGCCGTTGAGAACTATATCATCGAGGAGATTCAGCACGCCTACCGTCAGCAGGGCGTTGAGATCAACGACAAGCACATCGAGGTCATTCTCCGCCAGATGATGCGCAAGGTCGTCATCATTGATTCCGGCTCGAGCTATCTGCTCCCCGAGGCAATGGTTGACAAGCGCGAGGTCGAGATGATCAATGCGGCGCTGCAGGCACGCATCGACGCAGGCGAGACCGATCTGCGGCTCGTTGCCACCCGTGCCACGCTGCTCGGCATCACCAAGGCTTCCTCCTCCTCCGAGAGCTTCCTCTCCGCCGCCTCCTTCCAGGAGACCGCAAAGGCGCTGACCGATG